>NZ_DALZCD010000244.1:0-6647 GCF_031978025.1 Erwinia sp. | reverse complement strand
CCGTACCCAGTAAATATTTGAGCATGTATTCATGGCCTTTACCGGAGGAGCCAAGCAGGTTAGAGCGCCAGACAAACATATTACGCGGGAAGTTCTGCGGGTCATCCGGCTGTTCGGCGGCAAAGCGCAGCTTGCCGTTTTTCAGGCTTTCTACGGTGAAATCGACTGCAGAAAGGCCGGCCGCTTTTGCTTCGGCGGCAATCGACAGCGGGTTACTGTTCAGCTGTGGCGCGGAAGGCAGCCAGCCCATACGTTCAGAACGCACGTTAAAGTCGATCAAGCTGCCGCTGTAGCGCGTTTTATCCGCCAGCGGAGAAAGCAGCTCGCGGGTCCGGACGGTTTCATAACGCCACTGACTGGAATGATTATAAAAGAATGAGGTGCTGTTCATCTGGCGCGGCGGACGCTGCCAGTCAAGCGCGAACGCCAGCGGTGTCCAGCCGGTTTGCGGCCGTAGCTTCTCCTGGCCGACATAGTGTGCCCAGCCGCCACCGCTCTGCCCCACGCAGCCGCAGAAGATCAGCATGTTGATCAGGCCACGGTAGTTCATATCCATGTGATACCAGTGGTTCATCCCGGCGCCGACGATAATCATCGAGCGGCCACGCGTTTTTTCCGCGTTGTCGGCGAACTCTCGCGCCAGCCGAATGATATTCTGCCGCGACACGCCGGTGATCTGCTCGGCCCAGGCCGGGCTGTAGGCTTTGATCTCGTCGTAGCTGCTTGCGCAGTTATCGTCTTGCAGCCCGCGATCCAGTCCATAGTTCGCCAGCGTCAGGTCATACACGCTGGCAACCAGTGCTTCGCTGCCGTCAGCTAACTGCAGGCGTTTAACTGGCAGCTTGTGCAGCAGGATCTCCTCCAGCGCCACACTGTTGAAATTGTCGCTTTCCAGACCGCCGAAGTAGGGAAAGCCAACCTCGGCAACGTCATCATGGCTGCCCAGCAGGCTGAGCTGAAGCGTCACTTCCCGCTGCGAGCCGCCTTCACGCGACTCCAGGTTCCACTTGCCTTTTTCACCCCAGCGATAACCGATGGATCCCTGCGGTGCCACCAGCTCACCGCTCACCTGGTCGATGGCGATAGTTTTCCACTGCGGGTTATTTTCCTGGCCCAGGTTATCAATCAGATCGCTGGCGCGCAGCTGGCGTCCGGCTGCATAGTAGCCGCCTTCGCGTGGCTCCAGCAGAACCAGCATCGGCATATCGGTGTAGCGGCGCACATAGTCACTGAAATAGGGAACCTCACGCTCAAGGTGAAACTCTTTCAGCATCACGTGCCCTAAGGCCAGCGCCAGCGCGCTGTCCGTGCCCTGTTTAGGGTTGATCCACTGGTCGCACAGCTTGGCGACTTCGGCGTAGTCTGGCGTGATCGCGACGGTCTTGGTGCCCTTGTAGCGCACCTCGGTAAAGAAATGGGCATCTGGCGTGCGGGTCTGCGGCACGTTAGAGCCCCAGGCGATAATATACGAAGAGTTATACCAGTCGGCGGATTCCGGCACGTCGGTCTGCTCGCCCCAGGTCATAGGCGAAGCCGGGGGCAAATCGCAATACCAGTCATAAAAGCTCAGGCAAACGCCGCCGATCAGCGACAGATAGCGCGCGCCTGCGGCATAAGAAACCATCGACATCGCCGGGATGGGAGAAAATCCCACGATGCGATCCGGGCCGAACGTTTTTGCCGTGTAAATATTGGCAGCGGCAATCAGTTCGTTGACTTCCTGCCAGCTGGAGCGCACGAAGCCTCCACGACCGCGAGCGATCTTATAGCTTTGCGCTTTTTCCGGATCGCTGACAATCGCCCCCCAGGCCGTAACCGGATCCTGATGCTCCGCTTTGGCTTCACGCCACAGTTTAAGCAGTTTCTTACGCATCAGCGGATATTTCAGGCGGTTAGCGCTGTAGAGATACCAGGAGTAACTGGCGCCGCGCGGACAGCCCCGCGGTTCGTGATTAGGCAAATCCGGTCGGGTACGCGGATAGTCAGTTTGCTGCGTTTCCCACGTGACCAGGCCGTTTTTGACGTAAATTTTCCAGCTACAGGAGCCGGTGCAGTTTACGCCATGCGTGGAGCGCACAATTTTGTCGTGCTGCCAGCGGCTACGGTAGCCTTCTTCCCAGTCGCGGTTGGTGTTGAGTGTCTGGCCGTGTTGGCCAGCAAAAGGTTCTGCCAGCTGTTTAAAGTAGCGGAACCTGTCAAGAAATTTGCTCATCCGGAAAACTCCTGAAAGCTTTGGGTAATAGTGCTCAGGCGGCGGAGGGACATCGCCTCCGCACGTTATCAAAATTTATTTTGACGGCCGTAGACCCGCCAGGTCACGCCGACGCAAAGCAGATAGAAAGCAAGGAAGATTTTCATCGCTCCCGTGGGCGTGCCCAGCATGGCCAGCGAAAGGCCAAACGTCTGTGGGATGAAAAAGCCGCCGAGTGCGCCAATGGCAGAGATAAAACCCAGTGCGGCGGACGTTTCGGTCACCGCTTCCCGCTGTGCGGTCTCTATGCTCTTACCTTCTGCACTCGCTTTCTCAAGGGTAAGCTTGCGGAAAATCACCGCAATCATCTGATAGGTAGAGCCGCTACCCAGCCCGGCGGTTAAAAACAGCCCCATAAACACGGCGAAAAAGGCGCTAAATGAACCGGCCTGCCCTTCGCCCGGCAGCGTCAGGAACAGCAGGGCCGCAAACAGCGCCATCAGCACAAAATTAGCCAGCGTAACGCGCACCCCGCCCAGCCGGTCAGAGATGATGCCGCCCGCCGATCGCGCCAGCGCGCCCAGCAGCGGGCCAAAAAAGGCGTAGTGGAGAATGCTGATATCCGGGAATTGCGTTTTAGCCAGCATGGCGAACCCGGCGGAAAAGCCGATAAAAGAACCGAAGGTTGCCAGATAAAGCAGCGCCATGACCCAAAGGTGGCCGCGTCTGAGCACCGGCAGCTGCTCGCGCAGAGAGGATTTCGCCGCCGCCAGATCGTTCATGCCAAACCACGCCGCCAGGGTGGCGACAAGCAAAAACGGTACCCAAACCCAGGCCGCATTTTGCAGCCAAATCGTCTCGCCACTGCCGCTGTGCTGCGCCTCACCGCCGAAAGCGCCAAAAATGGCGACGGAAACCGCCAGGGGAGCGGCGAATTGCATCACGCTGACGCCCAGGTTGCCCAACCCGCCATTGATGCCCAGCGCGCCCCCCTGCTGCGACTTAGGAAAAAAGAAGCTGATATTGCCCATGCTGGACGCGAAATTTGCTCCGGCAAAGCCGCACAGCAGCGCGATAAGCACAAACGTGCTGAAAGGGGTATGGGTGTTCTGCACGGCAAATCCCAGCCAGAGGCAGGGAACAAGCAGGATCCCCGTACTGAAGGCTGTCCAGCGTCGCCCACCGAAGACAGGGATCACAAATGAGTAAGGGATCCGTAGCAGCGCGCCAGAAATGGAAGGCAGCGCAGTTAATAAGAAGAGCTGCTCGGTAGTAAAAGTGAAGCCTACTTTGTTAAGGTTCACTGCAACGGCGCTGAACAACATCCAGACGCAGAAAGCGAGCAGCAGACAGAAAACCGAAATCCACAGGTTACGGTTAGCAATACGTCTTCCACGCTGCTGCCAGAACAGCTCGTTTTCCGGCTGCCAGTCCTGGATAACGGCATCGTTTTCTTCGGGTTGAAGAGGGGCAAGTTGCGTCATAATCATCTCCGGTTTGAATGTTGCGCATTCTGCTTAACCGCTTCTGATGCCGGGTTGACGCAAATCAACGTGGATGCAGGTGTCCTTTACCACCGCCCTGCTGCCTTCCCTGGATAGGTAGTCGCCTCTTGGATAGAAAAATCAGTAAATACATAGAATTAAAAAAGAACCCAGGATAATTTTTGCATAGCATCCTGACTGTGGATATTTATGGTTACTCCCTTAGTGGTATAGGGTTATCCTTTTGAATCGGTAAAATTAAGAGACCAGCCGGGGATCCTCCGCCGCTTTCTGACCAGGGAACATCCAATCGTGAAAGAAGAAGCCGCTACTATCCTGCTGATTGACGATCATCCGCTGCTGCGGAATGGCGTTAAGCAGCTGATTGAACTGGAAGAAAGTTTGCAGGTGATTGCTGAAGCCAGCAATGGCGAGCAGGGCGTTGTGCTGGCGGAACAATACGATCCCGACCTGATCCTGTTAGATCTCAATATGCCAGCCATGAACGGGCTGGACACGCTGGTGCAACTGCGTACCATCGACCTTTCCGGCCGTATCGTGGTGTTCAGCGTCTCCGACCATGAAGATGATGTGGTGAATGCGCTAAAGCACGGCGCTGATGGCTATTTGTTGAAAGACATGGAACCGGAAGCGTTGCTGAAAGCGCTGCATCAGGCCGCCGCCGGCCAGATGGTTTTAAGCGAAAAATTAACCAATGTGCTGGTGGCCAGCCTGCGCGAAGCGCGTCCTGCGGAAGCTCGCGACATAGAGCAGCTGACACGTCGCGAACGCGATATTCTGAAGCTGATTACGCTGGGAATGACCAATAAAGCCATTGCCCGCAAGCTGTCGATTACCGAAAGCACGGTAAAAGTGCACGTTAAACATCTGCTGAAAAAAATGAAGCTGAAGTCGCGCGTGGAAGCGGCGGTCTGGGCATTGCAAAACGGCCACGGCTGATTGATTTACCCTTGCCCTGCCCTCACGGTGCCACGGTAAAAGCCGGACAATATTTCTTTTACGCACTGAGGTTAAAAAAGGCTTCGCTTTTAATGGTGTCCTTCTTGCAAGATTTGCGGCTCGTCTCTGGCTTTTACCTGTGACAGCATCGATCGCGCTGCGTTAATATACCCCCCAGTAAAAGGCGTAGCGCTCTTTCGCTCGTCATCCGCTTTGACGACGCTGTACAGCCCGCCTGCCCAATCACCGCTTTGATGTAAAATACGGTGCGCCGCACCGACTTTATATTCAATGGACTGGAAAAGAAGATCCGATAATGACCACTGATAATCTCTCGACCCACACTCCTATGATGCAGCAATACCTGCGTCTGAAAGCTGAGCATCCGGAGATCCTGCTGTTCTATCGTATGGGCGATTTTTACGAGCTGTTCTATGACGATGCCAAACGCGCATCCCAGCTGCTGGAAATTTCCCTGACCAAACGCGGCGCTTCCGCGGGCGAACCGATCCCGATGGCTGGTGTACCGCATCATGCCGTAGAGAATTACCTCGCTAAACTGGTACAGCTGGGCGAGTCGGTGGCCATCTGCGAACAGATCGGCGATCCGGCGCTGAGCAAAGGTCCGGTCGAACGTAAAGTGGTGCGGATCGTGACGCCAGGCACCATCAGTGACGAAGCGCTGTTGCAGGAACGCCAGGATAATCTGTTGGCAGCAATCTGGCAGGGGCCGCGCGGCTTTGGCTACGCCACGCTGGATATCAGCTCCGGCCGCTTCCGTCTGGCAGAGCCAACCGATCTGGAAACAATGGCGGCAGAACTCCAGCGTACTAACCCGGCAGAGCTGCTCTATCCGGAAGATTTCGCGGCTATGTCACTGATTGAAAACCGGCGTGGATTACGTCGCCGCCCCCTGTGGGAATTCGAGGTGGATACCGCGCGCCAGCAGCTGAATATGCAGTTTGGCACCCGTGATCTTAACGGCTTTGGCGTAGAGCAGGCACAGTTTGCGCTGCGAGCGGCGGGTTGTCTGCTGCAGTATGTCAAAGACACGCAGCGCACTTCTCTACCGCATATCCGCTCGCTGACCATGGAACGTCAGCAGGATGGCATCATTATGGATGCCGCCACGCGCCGTAACCTGGAAATTACTCAAAATCTGGCCGGCGGGATCGACAATACGCTGGCTTCGGTGCTGGACAGAACCGTCACGCCAATGGGCAGCCGAATGCTGAAACGCTGGCTGCATATGCCGATCCGCGACACCGCAACGCTTATCAATCGCCAGCAAAGCATCGGCGCGCTACAGGATTTTTCCGCCGAGCTGGCCCCGCTGCTGCGGCAGGTCGGCGATCTGGAACGCATTCTTGCCAGGCTGGCGCTGCGCACGGCACGCCCACGCGATCTGGCCAGAATGCGGCACGCTTTTCAGCAGCTGCCGGAGCTGGACGCGCTGTTGATTGACAGCGACGTGTCGCATTTGCAAACGCTGCGCCAGCAGATGGGCCAGTTCGATGAGCTACGCGAGCTGTTGGAAAACGCCATTATCGATTCGCCACCGGTGCTGGTACGCGACGGCGGCGTCATCGCGCCAGGCTATAACGAAGAGCTGGACGAATGGCGCGCGCTGGCGGATGGCGCAACCGACTATCTGGACAAGCTGGAAATTCGCGAACGCGAAAAGCTGGGGCTGGATACGCTTAAGGTCGGTTTTAACGGCGTTCACGGCTACTACATTCAGGTCAGCCGTGGGCAAAGCCATTTAGTTCCGATCAATTACGTGCGTCGTCAGACACTGAAAAACGCCGAGCGCTATATTATTCCTGAGCTGAAAGAGTATGAAGACAAAGTCCTGACTTCGAAAGGTAAAGCGCTGGCGCTGGAGAAAACGCTTTACGACGAGTTGTTCGATCGGCTGTTGCCACACCTGGAAGCGCTGCAAATCAGCGCCGCCGCGCTGGCGGAGCTGGACGTATTGAGCAATCTGGCAGAACGTGCCTGGACGCTGAATT
>NZ_DALZCD010000243.1:0-6671 GCF_031978025.1 Erwinia sp. | reverse complement strand
TCGATGTGGGCGCGACTTACTACTTCAACAAAAACATGTCTACCTATGTTGACTACCAGATCAACCTGCTGGATGACAACAACTTTACCGACGCTGCGGGCATCAACACGGATGACGTTGTGGCGCTGGGCTTAGTCTACCAGTTCTGATTTCTGCGGGAGCGCGCCATGCGCTCCCGTTTCTTATCGCTTCGCTTCGCCGTTCCCTGCGCTGTTGCTCGCTGTTCCCTGTGCTATCGCTTCGCCGTTCCCTACGCTGTTGCTCGTTGTTCCCTGTGCTATCGCTTCGCTGTTCCCTGCACTTATCGCTCACTGTTTTCTTGGGCTATCGCACTTCCCTGAACACTTTCTCAGCGAAAACGTGGACGATTGAGCTGTCTGGTATGCGTCTGCTTGTAATGCTTGTAGCCTGAAAAGATAATCAGCCCGAGACAGACGAAAGGCAGCAGAAAGTAGATCATAA
Source organism: Erwinia sp. (assembly GCF_031978025.1). Classification (NCBI taxonomy): domain Bacteria; kingdom Pseudomonadati; phylum Pseudomonadota; class Gammaproteobacteria; order Enterobacterales; family Erwiniaceae; genus Erwinia; species Erwinia sp. The sequence continues at coordinate 6,209 of NZ_DALZCD010000243.1, read as the reverse complement.
AGACCTCCATTATTGCGGCAAAGCGCCGCGGTAAAGTGGGTTCAATGAGTATACTGAGTAGCATCCGTAAGAAGATCAACCCCGCCTGGTCCGGCGCCATGCTGCATTTTCACGCTTTCAGGACCAAAACTATTGCAGGGAAATTTGCGTAATATGAAGAAGAAATGGCTGTACTATCCTGTTATGGCAGCATTTATCCTGCTTTCCGGCTGCGACAGTCATCGTGAAACCGTTGGTGCTTCAGCGCTGGTGCTGGAAGGACGCACTATGGGAACATTCTGGAGGGTAAGCCTTGCCAACGTGAACCCGAGCCTGAAAAAAAATCTGCAAAAAGCGGTGCAGCAGCAGCTGGATAATGACGATCGGCAGCTGTCTACCTGGAAAGCCGATTCGGTGCTTTCGCGCTTTAATCAGTATCGCGGGAGCGATCCGCAGCCGATCGGCGACGATATGGCGGACATTATCACCCTGGCGCTGCGCATCGGTCAGAAAACACAGGGGAAAATGGATATTACCGTCGGGCCGCTGGTTAACCTTTGGGGATTCGGCCCGACCAAACAGCCGACCACCATACCGACGCAGGCGCAGATTGCGGCGGCGCGCGCGCTGACCGGACTGCAGCATCTGCGCGTGATTCAGCGCAGTGAAGGCGCCTATCTGCAAAAGGATCTGCCGGATCTTTATGTCGATCTTTCCACGATGGGGGAAGGATTTGCCACTGATCACCTGGCCCGACTGCTGGAAAAGGAGGGGATCAATAACTATCTGGTCTCCGTCGGCGGGGCGGTCCTGACCCGTGGCAAAAATGCCGAGGGCAAGGCCTGGAAAGTCGCTATCCAAAAACCTACCGATAAAGAAAATGCGGTACAGGCGGTTGTCGATCTGCAGGGACACGGCATCAGCACTTCTGGCAGCTATCGCAACTATTATGAGCTGAACGGTAAGCGCATCTCGCACGTCATCGATCCTGGCACCGGTGCGCCGATCCAGCACAAGCTGGTTTCCGCCACGGTGATTGCGACCACCGCATTGGAAGCGGACGGCTGGGATACCGGCCTGATGGTGCTTGGCGAAGAACAGGCGAAGGCGCTGGCGCTGCGTGAACAGCTGGCGGTTTACCTGATCGTTAAGCAGGGCAACGGTTTCAGCAGCTGGATGTCGCCGCAGTTCAGCGCCTTCCTACAACCCGACGAGCAATAACGGGCCTGTCCTGGGGCAGCGACCCGCTAAGGAGCCATTATGCTGGATTTATTTAGTGAAGAAGCGCCCTGGCTGGAGCCGCTGGCGGAAGGGGCCGCTATCTTGCGCAGGCGCGTGCGGGACGAAGCCGAAACGCTGCTAAGGCTGGTTGATGAGATAGCCGCGCAGAATCCTTTTCATCACCGCATTACGCCTGGCGGACATCGCATGTCGGTGGCCATGACCAACTGCGGCGATTTTGGCTGGTCGACGGACTCGCGCGGCTATCAGTACAGCGAATATGACAGCGTTAGCGGGCAGCGCTGGCCCGCCATGCCGGATCGCTTCCGTCAGCTGGCAGTAGCCTGTGCGCAAGAGGCTGGTTTTCCCCATTTTCATCCCGATGCCTGCCTGATCAACCGCTACGCGCCGGCGGCGAAGCTCAGCCTGCATCAGGACAAAGACGAGCAGGATATGCGCCAGCCAATCGTATCGGTTTCGCTTGGGTTGCCCGCCGTTTTTCAGTTTGGCGGTTTTGAGCGCGGCGACGCGGTACAGCGTGTTCTGTTGGAACATGGCGATGTGGTGGTGTGGGGCGGACCGTCGCGTCTGCGCTATCATGGCATCCTGCCGCTAAAAGCGGGCAGCCATCCGGCGACCGGCGCGTTTCGCTACAACCTGACCTTCCGCCGCGCTTTTCGGTAAACGAGAATTATTATTGCTATCGTCCCGCTTCTCATTAAACTGCAGGCTGCTCAGAATAACGGGATAGTGTGATGGAGTTACTTCGCGTCGTTTACCGCCAGTATCGCTGGCCCTTCGTGCTGGTTATTGGCCTCAGTCTGCTAAGCGCCGCGCTCGGTATCGGGCTGATTGCCTTTATTAACCGCGAACTGATTGTTTCGCTGAACGCCGGCGCCTGGCTGCTGCCCTCTTTTCTGGGCCTGTTGCTGCTGCTGATGGCGGTCACGCTGGCCTCTCAGCTGGCGCTGACCCTGCTTGGTCACCATTTTGTGTATCGACTGCGCGGTGAATTTATTCGCCGCATCCTGGACACGCAGATCGAACGGATCGAGCAGATAGGCAGCGCCCAGCTACTGGCCGCCCTGACCAGCGACGTGCGTAGCATCACGCTTGCCTTTGTGCGCCTGCCCGAACTGATTCAGGGCGTGATCCTGACTCTGGGGTCGGCCGCCTGGCTGGCCTGGCTGTCGCCGAAGATGCTGCTAATCACCGCGCTCTGGCTGGTCATCACTATCGTGGGGGGCTGGCTACTGGTTTCCCGAGTCTATCGTCACCTGGCGAAGCTACGGGGACTTGAGGACTCGCTCTACGCCGACTATCAGACCATTATTGAAGGACGTAAAGAGCTGGCGCTTAACCGCCAGCGTGCGCAGCAAATATACGAAACGGTTTATCAGGAAGACGCTCGCGCTTACCGCCACCATATTGTTCGCGCCGACACCTTCCATCTTAGCGCGGTCAACTGGTCAAATATCATGATGTTGGGCGCTATCGGGCTGGTCTTCTTTATGGCTAACGGCCTCGGCTGGGCCGATACGGCAGTGGCGGCAACCTATTCGTTAACGTTGCTGTTCCTGCGTACGCCGCTGCTTTCTGCCGTTGGTGCGTTGCCGACGCTGTTGAGTGCCCAGGTAGCTTTTAACAAACTCCATACCTTCAGGCTGGCTGATTATCAGGAAAGTTTTGAGCAGCCTGCCCCGGCGCGCGCATGGCAAACCCTGGCGCTGCGCGATGTGGTATTTCATTATGGTGACGGCAGCTTTGCCGTCGGCCCGATTAACATGACGCTGAAGCGCGGCGAGCTGGTCTTCCTGATCGGCGGTAACGGCAGCGGCAAATCCACCCTGGCGATGCTGCTGACCGGGCTTTATCAGCCGGTATCCGGCCAAATTCTGCTGGACGGCGTGCCGGTAACGGCAACAGAGAGCGCGGATTACCGGCGCCTCTTTTCTGCCGTCTTTACGGATGTCCATCTGTTTGACCGCCTGATCGACGCCCGCGGCGAGCCTGCCGATCCGGCTCAGGTACAGCTGTGGCTGGAGCGGCTGCAGATGCAGGACAAACTCCAGCTTGAAGGGAATCGCGTGCTTAACCTGAAGCTGTCAAAAGGGCAGAGCAAGCGGCTGGCGATGCTGCTTGCCACGGCGGAACAGCGCGATATTTTACTGCTGGATGAGTGGGCCGCCGATCAGGATCCGCATTTCCGTCGCATCTTCTACCGTGAGCTGTTGCCCTGGCTGAAAGAGATGGGCAAAACCGTTTTTGCCATCAGCCACGACGATCATTACTTTCTGCACGCTGACAGGCTGCTGGAAATGCGCGAAGGTAAACTAAGCGAGCTGACCGGGGAAGCTCGCGACCGGGCAACGCTGGATGCGGTAAAAAGTACCGGTACCTGATTGTTATTGATGCAGCGGGACGCCCGTGCCGGACGAAGGGTGGGGAAGGATAACCCAGCTGGTCAGCCACTCTTTATCCAGCACCACGCAGCCGGTAAAAAGCGTGCCAACGGGAAGGCAGGATAAGCCCCGGTTCAGCCGCAGCGTGACGTGAGTCAGTCCGGCACGGCAGTCGATGATTTCCGCATCGTTAAAGTGCATGAACTGCCGAAAAAACGGGAACAGCGCCTTATACAGACTCTCTTTCAGAGAAAAAGCGGCGGTAAGTGAGGTTGCGAAAGGCACGCCGCTGCGCTGCAACAGGCTGTATTCACGCTCGTTAATAATCATATCGCGCATCTCTTCCGCCGCCTCTGGCCGCATAATCTCTTCACAATCCACGCCGGGAAGCTTTCCTGCCGCCGTACTGGTCAGCAGAAGAGTGATGCAGGCGCGAGTATGCGACAGGGAACCTGCGATCCCCTCTGGCCAGACGGGTGCACGATCGGCATCGTTAACCAGCAGGAAATCGGCCACGCCAAACTGGCGCAGCGCTGCCCGTACGCAAACGCGGCTGACGAGGTATTCCGCCCGGCGTTTCGTCACGGCTCTGTTCAGATGCTCAGGGAAGGGCAGGCGATAATCGGCGAACAGAGAATCACGGTAAAAATCCGCATCGTAGCGGGCCTGTACCAGCAGCACGTCAGGATGGCCCGCCAGAGGAGAATGCCGGATTGTGTTGAAAAAAAGGTCTGTAGCCGGTGCAGTATCCGGTTCACCAGGCTGCGAACGATTGCAATCGGCACCCATCTTTTTCCCTGTTTGACAGTCAAAAACAGGATTTAAACAGGTTAGCGTGCCGATAGCAAAAGCGCGACGTATTACTTGTTAGGCGGAATGTGTAACCCTTTCAGGGAAACAACAAAGTGCTCGTTGCCACGGGAGATCTTCGCGCCGCGATCGCACCAGTGGCTTGCGAATCGAAAAAAGTCATCGCTGTCAATGTCATAGGCCAGTTCAACCTTGCTGATACCAGACTGCAGCATCTCTTCAGCGTCCCTGTAATTTCTTGCCTTAATCGTTGCCATGGGATTACCTGTGATGATTTTATTGCCTCGAAAAGTGTAGTGTCAGCCTATGTCAGCAATATGACAGTTTTGTTGCAGCGTTTGGCTTTAGGACTTTCGCCATGATCGGGCGGGCCGGAATAAAAGAGGGTAACTGACAGAGCGGCGTTTGAAGGGCTTTCCTAATCATTGTATTACAGGGCGGAAAGGGTTTTTTAATGATTTTTAAACGGCCTGGGTCAGGCGGCAGGCTCTTTGTTCAGCCTGGGCAGGCGGGACTTTTCAGAACTTTCTGCCGTCGCGCCCTAACCCAAACTGGCCTGAGGCCATTTTCGTAAGCTATTTAAAGTTAAGGTTATTTTTGTAAGTATCCGTAAGTCCGATGGTCAGCTTTTGTTGCGGCGCTTTTTCTAAGACTCCTCCCATGTGTTAAGTGTTGTTTATGAGTGCTATGTTGCCGCTTTTGCTTTTTTAGGCTAGCAGGGGTCACCATGGAAACGCGTATAAAACACCTGGATGGAATGCGGGGACTGGCAATACTGCTGGTTATCGGCTTTCATGCCTGGGCCAGATGGCCTGAATATCTGGGGTACGTTTCATTTACCAAAGATTTTCCTTTATTTGCCTGGGGCTATCTGGGCGTACCGTTGTTCTTTATGATTTCCGGGTTCGTTATTTTTATGACCCTGGATAAATCAAAAAGCTTTGTTAATTTTATGTTTAAGCGCTGGCTGCGGCTTTTCCCGGCCATGCTGATCGTGACGCTGCTGATCTTCGCCACGGCCAGTTTTTTTAGCGAAAGACCGCTCGGCGTGCCGCATCCGGCCAACGCCATTCCGGGCCTGACGTTTATCAGTCCGGAGATACTGCAGTATTTGACCGGCATTACCTTCAAACCGCTGGAAGGATCGTTCTGGTCACTCTATGTTGAGGCCGCGTTTTATATCTTTATTGGCGCCGTCTATTTTACGCTGGGCAGAAAATACTGTCTGCCATCCCTGCTGGTGCCGATGTTTCTGGTGGCGGGCGCTTCCGTCTTTAAAATGATCGGTCATCCGGCCATTGCGGATTTTGTGTCCAAGTTCGGCTTTATCCACTATTCGTGGTTTATGATCGGTTGTCTGGTGTATGAACGGCTGCATCAGCGCGATGCCAAATTCCATTACGCACTGGTGCTGGTGGCCGTGCTGATTAACTTCAGCTACTACATCAAAAATAACGGTTATATCGTTGTTTTACCGCTGCTGCTGATGCTGGCACTTTTCATCGTCAGCTTTTACAGCCGTTTGCTGGAACGCCTGCTATCAGGAAAATTCCTGACGCTTACCGGGTTTATCAGTTACACCATCTACCTGCTGCATGAAAACATGCTGATTGCTACGTTAAGGAAGCTGGAGCGTCATATCAGCAATGATTACGTGATGGTCTTTATGCCGATAGCTGTGGTGGCTGCGCTGTACCTTGTGGCCTGGTTAATCACTAAATATATTGAGCCGGTCGCCAGAGACACGCTGAGAAACCTCATTTTGTTCCGGGGTAAAAAGAAAGCCTTGCCCAACGG
>NZ_DALZCD010000242.1:0-6689 GCF_031978025.1 Erwinia sp. | reverse complement strand
ATCTCCGCCAGCAGCGCGGCATTACGGGCAATGTTAAATCCCTGCTCCAGGGTCTGCTGCACGCAGCCCCAGTAAATATCATCCAAATTTGCTGCTGCCAGCGCCGGGTTACGACTCAACAGCGAGCGCATCAGATGTGCCGAAAGATCTTCAGCGCGGACGTGGCGAAAAGCGCCGCCTTTAGAGCGGCCCATCGGCGTGCGGATGGCATCAACAATCACGACTTTTTCCATTTCTCTTTCCTTATGCCGTTTTCAGTACGGCATCGGCCGGTTGAACCTGGGGATACCACTGCGTTTTATGCTGCGCTTTTTCCTGCAGGCTGGCAGGCAGCTGATAAAGCGCGCCGAGCGCGGCAAAAAATCCTGCCTGACTGGCAAAACGGGCGCTGCCCTGCGTATCCAGATAGCGGAAAACGCCGCCGCGAAACGGTGGGAAGCCCAGCCCATACACCAGCGCCATATCCGCTTCGTCCGGCGTAGCAATAATGTTTTCTTCCAGGCAGAGGACCACCTCGTTGATCATAGGAATCATCATCCGGGCCACAATCTCCTCATCGCTGAAAACGCGCTGTGGCTGGCTGACGCTTTGCAGCAGTTTCTCGACGTCGGGATCGATAATTTTCTTCTGTTTGCCTTTGCTGTCTTTCTCCCAACGGTAAAACCCTGCCTGACTTTTTTGTCCAAACCGTTTCGCCTCGAACAGCACGTCGATGGCATCACGGTAATCCTTTTTCATGCGGTTCGGGAAACCGTCAGCCATCACGCTTTGCGCGTGGTGCGCCGTGTCGATACCAACCACGTCCAGCAGCCAGGCTGGTCCCATCGGCCAGCCGAAAGTTTTTTCCATGACTTTATCTATCTGACGATAGTCCGCACCGTCGCGCAGCAGCAGGCTGAATCCGGCAAAATAGGGGAACAGCACGCGGTTGACGAAAAAACCGGGACAGTCATTGACCACAATCGGGGTTTTGCCCATTTTGTCGGCCCAGGCGACGACTTTCGCCAGCGTGGCATCGGACGTTTTTTCACCCCGGATCACCTCAACCAGCGGCATACGATGCACCGGATTAAAAAAATGCATTCCGCAGAAGTTTTCCGGGCGCTGCAGCGCGTTAGCAAGCTGGCTGATAGGTATGGTCGAGGTATTGGAAGCCAGCACGGCATCCGGATGAAGATGTTTCTCGGTTTCTGCCAGTACCGCCGCTTTAACGCGCGGATTTTCTACCACGGCTTCGACGACCACATCGGCACGATCAAAACCGTCATAGCTCAGGGTCGGATGGATAGCGCCAATGACGCCTGCCATTTGCATCGCGTCGATTTTGCCGCGGGTCAGCTGCTTGTTCAGAAGTCCCGCGGCCTCATTCATCCCGAGCTCCAGCGAGGCCGGATTAATATCTTTCATTATTACCGGTACGCCTTTGCTGGCCGCCTGGTAAGCGATACCGCCACCCATAATGCCTGCGCCCAGTACGGCCGCCTGCTGAGGGGGAGCGCTATCCTGTGCCAGCTTTTTCGCTTTCGCTTTTAGCGCCCGGTCGTTAAGGAACAGACCGACCAGCGCACGAGCCTCGTCGGAGCGAGCGAGCGGAACAAAGGCCTGGGTTTCCAGCAGCAATGCCTCATCGCGGCTCAAAGTTGCGGCGGCTTCAATCGTTTTTACCGCTGTCAGCGGAGCAGGATAGTGTTTGCCTGCAGTTTGCAGCACCACGCCTTTGGCGGTGGTAAAGCTCATCATGGCTTCAATTCTGCTGAGCTTCAGCGGTTGCAGCTTGGGCTGACGACGTTCACGCCACGGCTGTTTGGCGTCAATGGCCTCGCGCAGGATAGTGATGCCCGCCTCACGCAGCTTATCAGCGGCCACAACGGCATCCACCAGTCCCAGCGCCAGCGCCTTTTGCGCATTAACATCTTTTCCGGCGGCGATAATTTCCAACGCGCTGTCGGCCCCCAACAAACGCGGCAGACGGACGGAGCCACCAAAGCCGGGCATAATCCCCAGCTTCGTTTCCGGCAGGCCGATCCGCGCGTCCGGCGTGGCGATACGGAAATCTGTCGCCAGTATGCATTCACAGCCGCCGCCCAGCGCATAGCCCTGCACGGCCGACAGAGTAGGAACCGGCAGATCCTCAAGCCGGTTAAAAATGGCGTTGGCGTAATGCAGCCATTGTGTCAGCTGTTCCTCCGGAGCGGCGAACAGCGATAAAAATTCAGTAATATCCGCGCCGACGATAAAGGCCGGCTTACGTGAACTGAGCAAAACCGCCCGCAGCTCTGGCAGCTGCTCCAGTACGGCGATTGCCTCGCCCAGGCTCGCGACGGTTTGCGTATCCAGTTTGTTAACTGAACCGGGCGCATCAAACACCAGTTCAGCAATGCCATTTTCCAGCCAGTTCAGAGTCAGGGTGTCGCCTTGGTAAAGCATTCTTCTCTCCTGCTGCCGCGCTAAAGGGATCTGGTCATACCAGATGATCGAGAGTGTGAGGTTGATGTTAATTATTTGCAAACGAGAGTTTGCTTATTTGCAAACAAGATCACAGGCGCGGCAAAACGATCTCACCGTGCTAAGATGCGCCTGATTACGTGATTAACGGAGGTAAAGTGATGGACTCGTTGAGCGCCCTTTATCAGGCGCATCTGAATACGCTACAGGCGCGTGCACAACAGGTGCTGACCCGCTTTAAGCTGGATGCCATGCTGATCCATTCCGGTGAACTGCTAACGGTTTTTCTGGATGACCACGACTACCCTTTCAAAGTGAATCCGCAGTTTAAAGCCTGGCTACCGGTGACCACCGTGCCCAACTGCTGGCTGTGGATCGATGGCGTGAATAAGCCGAAGCTCTGGTTTTACTCGCCGGTAGATTACTGGCACAACGTTGAACCGCTACCGCAAAGCTTCTGGACGGACGGTATGGATATCACGGCGCTGAAAAAGCCGGACGATATCGGGCAGTTGCTGCCCACGAACCGTGAAAACGTGGCTTATATCGGCCCGGTACCTCAGCGCGCTGCCCAGCTGGGTATCAACGCTGCCGCGATTAACCCAAAAGGGGTAATCGACTTCCTGCATTATCATCGTTCTTATAAAACCGATTACGAACTTTACTGCCTGCGCGAAGCGCAAAAGACGGCGGTGATCGGTCATCGCGCGGCGAAGGAAGCTTTCCTGTCCGGCATGAGCGAATTTGATATCAATATCGCTTACCTCAGCGCTACCGGACACCGCGATATCGACGTTCCTTACGGCAATATTGTGGCGCTGAACGAGCATGCCGCCGTGCTGCACTACACTAAGCTTGATCATCTACCGCCGGAACAGCCGCGCAGCTTCCTGCTTGATGCGGGAACGGAATATAACGGTTATGCGGCGGATCTGACGCGTAGCTATGCGTACGATCCCGCCAGCGATTATGCCGCGCTTGTTCAGGATATGAATGAAGAAGAGCTGGCGCTGATTGCCACGCTGAAGGCGGGCGTACGCTATACCGACTACCATCAGCAGATGCACCAGCGGTTGGCAAAGCTGTTGCTGAAACATCAGCTGGTAAAAGGGCTGAGCGAAGAGGCGATGGTGGCGGAAAATCTTACCGGGCCGTTTATGCCGCACGGTGTGGGGCATCCACTGGGGTTACAGGTGCATGATGTGGCCGGGTTTATGCAGGATGACAGCGGTACTCATCTGGCCGCGCCGCAGCAGTATCCTTTTTTACGCTGCACGCGGATCCTTGAACCACGCATGGTGCTGACAATTGAGCCCGGCATCTACTTTATTGAATCACTGCTTGCTCCATGGCGTGAAGGCCGATTCAGCCAGCACTTTGATTGGGCACGCATTGAGGCGCTTAAGCCTTACGGCGGCATCCGTATCGAAGACAACGTGGTGATCCACGACCAGGGCGTGGAAAACATGACCCGGGATCTGAAGCTGGACTGATGGATGCCTGGGACATTCCTGCTGAAACGTTCAGCTTCAGTGAGGAGATCAAAAAAAGCCGCTTTATCACGCTGCTGGCACATACCGAAGGCGTGGAGGCCGCGCGTGCTTTTGTGCAGCAGGTAAAAAACGAGCATTCCACTGCCCGGCATCATTGCTGGGCCTGGGTAGCGGGTGCGCCTGACGATTCACAGCAGCTGGGGTTTTCAGATGACGGTGAGCCTTCCGGCACGGCGGGCAAACCCATGCTGGCTCAGCTGATGGGCAGCGGCGTGGGTGAGATAACGGCGGTAGTGGTGCGCTATTATGGCGGCATCCAGTTAGGTACCGGTGGGCTGGTTAAAGCTTACGGTGGCGGTGTGCAGCAGGCGTTGAAGTTGCTGCCTCGTTTACGAAAAGTGCCTATGCTGACTTTTACGCTGGCCTGCGACTACGCGCAGCTGGCGGAAATAGAAAGAATGGTTGCCCGTTTTCATGGCCAGGTGCTGCACAGCGAGTTTTTACAATGCGTTTCGCTGACGCTGGCGCTGCCTCATGCGCAGGTAGCGGGCTTTACGCGTAATCTCACCGATCTCAGCAGAGGGGCGCTTCATCTGGCCCCGATCGACTAACACCTTGTCAGGAAAGGAAAGGCTACATGCATTTTCGTGCCATTACCCGCATCGTGGGTTTACTGGTCATTTTGTTCTCGGGCACTATGATCGTGCCGGGCCTGGTGGCGCTACTCTATCGTGACGGCGCCGGACGAGCCTTTACGCAAACCTTCTTTATGGCGTTACTGATAGGCTCACTGCTGTGGTGGCCTAACCGCAAGCAAAAAAGCGAGCTGAAACCGCGAGAGGGTTTTCTGATCGTCGTTCTATTCTGGACGGTGTTGGGCAGCGTGGGGGCGATGCCCTTTATCTTTGCCGAGCATCCTAACCTTTCCCTCACCGATGCCTTCTTTGAATCCTTTTCCGGCCTGACCACCACAGGCGCGACAACGCTGGTGGGGCTGGACTCGTTACCCAAGGCCATTCTGTTCTACCGGCAAATGCTGCAATGGCTGGGCGGGATGGGGATCATCGTGCTGGCCGTCGCTATTTTGCCCATTTTAGGCGTCGGTGGGATGCAGCTTTACCGCGCAGAAATGCCAGGCCCGCTGAAAGATAATAAGATGCGGCCCAGAATTGCCGAAACGGCGAAAACGCTTTGGCTGATTTACGTGCTGTTAACGGTGATCTGTGCGCTGGCGCTCTGGCTGGCCGGGATGCCGCTGTTCGATGCTATCGGCCATAGCTTTTCTACTATTGCTATTGGCGGCTTTTCCACGCATGACGCCAGTATCGGCTATTTTCACAGTCCGACCATTAACACCATTATTGCTATTTTCCTGCTTATCTCAGGCTGTAACTACGGTCTTCACTTCACGCTGCTCAGCGGGCGTAACCTACGCGTTTACTGGCGCGATCCGGAATTCCGCATGTTTATCGGCGTGCAGTTTACCCTGGTGATCATCTGTACGGTGGTGCTTTGGGCGCACAACATCTATCAAAGCGGGCTTCAGACATTGAACCAGGCTTTCTTTCAGGTTGTCTCCATGGCAACGACGGCAGGCTTCACGACAGACAGTATCGCTCGCTGGCCGCTCTTTTTGCCGGTACTACTGCTTTGCTCTGCTTTTATCGGCGGCTGTGCGGGATCGACCGGCGGAGGATTGAAGGTTATCCGTATCCTGCTGCTGTTTAAACAGGGGTCTCGAGAACTGAAGCGGCTGGTGCATCCTAATGCCGTTTATACGATTAAGCTGGGACAGCGAGCGCTGCCGGAAAGAATACTGGAAGCGGTATGGGGATTTTTCTCCGCTTACGCCCTGGTATTCCTGCTGAGTATGCTGGCTATTATCGCCACGGGCGTGGACGATTTCTCAGCCTTTGCCGCTGTAGCTGCGACGCTGAACAATCTGGGGCCGGGTTTAGGGGTAGTAGCGGATAACTTCACTACTATGAATGATACGGCGAAATGGATTTTGATTCTGACAATGCTGTTTGGTCGTCTTGAAGTCTTCACGCTGTTGGTTTTGTTTACGCCAACCTTCTGGCGCGAATAACAAACGTTGGATCTTATGAAAGCACTTATTCTTTATTCCAGCCGCGATGGGCAAACTCGTGAAATCGCGGCTTATATAGCTAATCAACTTAAAGCGCATCAGGAATGCGATACGCTCAATATTCTTCAGGTGGATAACATCGATTGGGCAAAGTACGATCGGGTGCTGATTGGCGCTTCTATTCGCTATGGTCATTTCCATCCTAAAGTTGACAAGTTTGTCAGGCAGCACCTGAGCGAGCTTGGTAAAAGGCCTTCGGGATTCTTCTCGGTCAACCTGACGGCTCGCAAGCCAGAAAAGCGCACGCCACAGACTAATGCCTATACGCGTAAGTTTCTGTTGAGTTCACCGTGGCAGCCGGACTGTTGCGCCGTGTTCGCAGGTGCGCTGCGATATCCGCGTTACGGCTTTTTCGATCGCTTTATGATCCAGCTGATTATGCGCATGACCGGCGGCGAAACGGATGCGAGTAAAGAAGTGGAGTACACCGACTGGGAACAGGTAACGCGTTTTGCCCATGAATTTGCCGCATTATCAGGCAATATGAAGCAGGAATGAACGCTTTGTTGAAAAATACGGCTGTCGTTCATTTATTTGTAATAAACGCTTGTCAGCCGTCGAGAACTCCCTATAATGCGCAACCACTGAGACGGCACAACGAC
>NZ_DALZCD010000241.1:0-6696 GCF_031978025.1 Erwinia sp. | reverse complement strand
TTCTTCCTTTCTTCCTTTCTTCCTTTCTTCCTTTCTTCCTTTCTTCCTTTCTTCCTTTCTTCCAGCCCGTGAGTGACGACCAGCGTGACCGTTCATTATGTAATGCTGCTATGGCGGCATTGGAAAGGGCGCTAACAGCCCGATCGCGGATAATACATACCTGAACCGTCCTGATGTTAACCGAGGCAGCGTGTCATCCAGGTAATGACAATCTGGTGCCTTTTTATGCCTGATCGCTGGCAGACTATGCAGACTATGCAGACTATGCAGACTATGCAGACTATGCAGACTATGCAGACTGTGCAGGCTAGCAAGTTTCACCTCTGTCCCTCCACGCCATGAGACCTGAATTCGGCGGGTCTTACCTCTGTTCCTCCACGCCGTGAGACCTGAATGCGGCGGGTCTTACCTTTGTTCCTCCAGACCGTGAGACCTGAATGCGGCGGGTCTTACCTCTGTTCCTCCACGCCATAAGGCCTGAATTCGACAGGTTTCACCTTTGTTCAGTCTGGCTGTGAGGCTCTGGCCCGACAGGCTTCACATCTGTTCTACCTGACCCGTAAGGTCCCATCCCCACCGACTGGCGTCGAATCAGCTCGCCCGGCATTAGGGCCAGCGGCCCGACCTGTTCGCCATCCAGCATTTTCGCCAGTTGCATCATCGCGCTGGATACCATCTTAGCAACCGGCACACGGACGGTAGTGAGCGCCGGTGTCAGGTAGGCGGCAACAGGAATATCATCAAAGCTAAGCAGCGAAACATCATCCGGCACCCTTAACCCTACGGCGTTAAGCGCGCAGGCAGCGCCAATTGCCATGTCATCGTTACTGGCAACGATAGCGCTAAACGTCACGTCCCGTCGCAGCAGTTCGCACGCCGCCAGCCTGCCGCTCTCGTTGGTCCAGCCGCCTTCCAGCATCAGCGAAGGCTGCGGCGTAATCTTATGCTGTTTGAGCGCGGACAGATAACCCTTGAGTCGGCTGAGGCCGGTATGCGACCCCTCCATTCCTTTGATAAAAGCGATTTCCCGATGCCCCTGGCTAATCAGATAATCCACCGCCTGGAACGTATCGTTTTCATGATCGGCACAGACGGCATAATGCGGAAACGTTTTTAATCGACGGTTCAGCACCAGCATCGGCTTGCTGATCGTCGGGATCAGCTGGTCGATCTCTTCCACGCTGAGCGATCGCGGATAAATGATGAGCGCGTCGCAGCGGCTGTCGATCAGAAAATTGATGGCCTGGCGCTCCTGATCCGCCGTGTGCTTACCGTCGGCCAGCACCAGCTGAGAACCTAATTGCTCGGTCAGCGTCGCCACCTGATAAAGCAGTTCACTGAAAAAAGGACCGTTGTAAAGCGTATTAGGCACCATCAAACCGATGCTCTGGCTGCGGTTGGTCGCCAGATTACGCGCCAGCAAATTAGGCCGGTAGCCCATCTCCTCTACGGCGCTCATCACCTTGTCCCGCACCGTTTTGGACACATAGCCATGACCGGCCAGCACGCGAGAAACGGTCGCTTTTGAGACACCAGCACGCCTGGCTACATCCAGCATCGTAATCATGGAGAGTTTCCTTCCTGTATCGGCCGCTTATTGTAACCAAAAACGCAGCAGTTAAAACACGCAATTTTTTATCAGGTGGATCTAAAACCCGATAGTTTCTGTACGGTAAATAGAGTGTTGATGAGCATATAATAATAATATGTAACCGGTCTCACATTATTTTGCTTTAAGCATTAAATAGAGAGTTGACTGATTGGGTGATGGATCACAAAAAAGAGAAACATAATCTGTAACCGGTTGCAGATGCAGCAATTGGCGCGTAAAAGTTCAGAAAACAAAGGGGGGTTTATGATCAAGATTTTATTATGTTGTGCAGCAGGCATGTCCACCAGCATGGTGGTGCAGCGAATGGAAAAAGCCGCCGTTAAACTCGGCATTGATACGAAAATTCAAGCGGTTGGGATGGAGGAGTTTAGCGAAAACATTGGGGATTTTGACTGCTGCCTGCTGGGGCCGCAAATTAAATATAAGCTGAATGATTTTCAGAAATACGCGGGCGAGCACAATAAACCGGTCGCCGTGATTAACATGATGGATTATGGCATGCTCAACGGCGAAAAAATTCTGCAGTCCGCCCTGTCGCTTATTGAATCTCATCAGGGGGCATAATGAGCACACTGGCCGATTCACTGTTTGGGGTAATTGAAAATCGTATCAGTCCGGTAGCCGCGCGCTTATCTTCACAAAGACATGTTGTCGCTATTAAAGATGGCTTTATCGCTTCCATGCCGTTTTTAATTGTAGGTTCCTTTATGCTGTTGTTTTCTCATCCACCCTTCAGCGAAAACAGCCAGTGGGCTTTTGCAAAATGGTGGCTGGGCATGGTCAGGCAATACAATGACCAGCTGATGATGCCGTACAATATGACGATGGGCATCATGGCGGTCTTCATCACCAGTGCTATCGCGTATAACCTGGCGCAAAGCTACAAACTTAACGGCCTGATGGCCGCGCTGCTCTCGCTGATGACATTCCTGGTGGTCGCCGCCCCACAAAAAGACGGTGCGTTGTCGGTAGCGTCGCTGGGCGGTGAGGGTATTTTCACCGCCATTCTGATTAGTCTGTACTGTACCGAAGTCATGCATCTGCTGACGAAGCACAATATTGGCTTTAAGCTTCCCGAGCAGGTCCCACCTAAAATCCGCCAGTCTTTCGATCTGCTGATCCCGATTCTGGTTATTTTCCTCACGCTTTATCCGCTGAACCTGTTTATGGAGAGCCATTTTGGGCTGCTCCTGCCGCAGGCGATTATGGCTCTGTTCGCGCCGATCCTTTCCGCAGCGGATTCTCTGCCGGCGGTACTGATAGCCGTGCTGCTGTGCCATCTGCTTTGGTTTGCCGGCATTCACGGCGCGGCGATCGTCGGCGGGCTGCTTCAGGCGTTCTGGCTGGCTAATCTGGGTATCAATCAGGAAGCGCTTAATACCGGGCAAGAGGTCACCAAAGTGTTTGTCGAGCCGTTCTGGCAGTTTTTTATTACCGTCGGCGGGTCTGGTGCAACGATGGGTCTGGTGATTTTGTACCTGCGTAGTAAGTCCGCCCATTTACGCTCTATCGGCCGACTGGGCTTTGTTCCCGGCCTGTTCAATATCAACGAGCCTATTATTTTCGGCTCGCCGGTAGTGATGAATCCGCTGCTGTTTATTCCCTTTGTCACCACACCGCTGGTCAACGCGGTTATCGCCTGGACGGCGACGCGCACCAACCTGATTAATCATGCGATTTCACTGGCGCCCTGGACCACTCCCGGGCCGATTGGTGCTGCCTGGTCCACCGGCTGGGACTGGCGCGCCGTCGTGCTGGTCGCGTTTTTGATTGGGCTGTCCACGTTAATTTATTACCCGTTCTTCAAAATGTACGAGCGCCAGCTGCTGCAACAGGAAGCGGAAATGGCCGACACGACCCTGGCTGAGGAGACCAACTGATGGATGCAACACAAGATATGGAAACTACCGTGATGGAGCTGATTATCCATGCAGGTGAGGCTCGTTCTGCTTCCATGCTGGCGCTTCAGGCAGCGCGAAAGCACAGCTGGGAAGAGGCGGAAACCTTGCTGCAGGAGGCGACAAAAGCCGTGCGCCAGGCGCACAGGATCCAGACCGAGCTGATCGGTGCGGATGAAGGCTGCGGCAAGATCCCGGTCAATTTGATCCTGGTTCATGCGCAGGATCATCTGATGAACGCGATGCTCTGCCGCGAACTGGTGGAAGAGATTATCTACCTGCATCGTGAGGTGCAGACGCTAACGAAAACCCGTACGCAGTAGTCTTTGAAAAGGAACCATTATGTCTGAGAAATTACCCGCTGATTTTTTATGGGGCGGCGCCGTCGCTGCGCATCAGGTTGAAGGCGGCTGGCAAGAGGGCGGTAAAGGGCCGAGCATTGTCGATGTGCTAACGGGCGGATCGCACGGCGTTGACAGGGAGATTACCGATGGCGTGATTGCCGGAAAAAATTATCCTAACCACCTCGCCACGGATTTTTACCATCGCTACAAAGAAGATATCGCGCTGTTTGCGGAAATGGGCTTTAAATGCTTCCGCACCTCTATTGCCTGGACGCGTATTTTTCCGCAAGGCGATGAGGTTGAGCCTAACGAAGCGGGGCTGAAATTTTATGACGATGTGTTTGACGAGCTGTTAAAGCACGGTATTGAACCCGTAATCACCCTGTCGCATTTCGAAATGCCGCTGCACTTGGTTAAACAGTATGGCGGCTGGCTCAACCGGGAGCTGATTGACCTTTTTGTGCGCTATAGCGAGGTGGTGCTCAAGCGCTACAAGCACAAAGTAAAATACTGGATGACCTTTAACGAGATCAACAACCAGCGCAACTGGCGCAAGCCGCTGTATGGCTACAGTAACTCCGGCGTGATTTTTACCGACCACGAAAAGCCCGAAGAAGTCATGTATCAGGTGCTGCATCATCAGTTTGTCGCCAGCGCCCGGGTAGTGAAGCTGGGCCATGCCATCAATCCAGATTTTAAAATTGGCTGCATGTTGGCGATGGTGCCGCTCTATCCGTGGTCCTGTCATCCCGATGATGTGATGTATGCGCACAAAGCGATGCAGCAACGCTACCTGTTTGGCGATGTCCATATGCGCGGGGCTTATCCTGCCTGGATTCATAAAGAATGGGCACAGCGTGGGTTTACTATTGAGATGGCGCCAGAAGACGAGCAGACGCTACGGGAAGGCTGTACTGATTATCTGGGCTTCAGCTACTACATGAGTAATGCGGTGGAATACGCGACCGCACAGCAGACCGATGACACGCCGCTGGAAGCGTTCCCCGGCAGCCGCAAAAATCCGCACGTGAAGGCTTCCGACTGGGGCTGGCAGATCGATCCCGTCGGGTTGCGCTATACGCTTAACGTACTCTATGAGCGCTATCAGAAACCGTTGTTTATTGTGGAAAACGGCTTTGGGGCGTTCGATAAGGTTGAAGAGAACGGCGAGATTAACGATGACTACCGTATCAGCTACCTGCGCGAGCACATCGTGCAGATGAAAAAAGCGGTGCTGGAAGATGGCGTCGATCTGATGGGCTTTACGCCCTGGGGCTGTCTGGACTGCGTCTCTTTCGGGACGGGACAGTATGACAAGCGCTACGGCTTTATTTACGTCAACCGCAGCGATGACGGTAGCGGTGATTTATCCCGCGCCAAAAAGAAAAGCTTTGACTGGTATAAAGAGGTGATTTCCTCAAACGGTGAAGTGCTTTAAATCCGGCGTGTCGCAAGGACCAGGCGGGCAGAGCAGTATCGCCCGCCACTAAGTCAGAGTTAACGATGAAAATAGCAGCTTACGATATTGGTGGAACCACCTTAAAAATGGGCGTGCTGAACGAAAAGGGCGAGATCCTTGCTCAGGAAAAAACGGCGATCCCGAATTTTTCCGGCGAGCACATCCTGTCATCGATTCAGGCGTGGCTGGCAAATCATGTCGATTGCGAAGCCCTTGCCCTGAGCGTGCCCGGCTACGTTAATCCCTACACGGGCTTTATTACCATGGGCGGTTCCCTGCGCGATTTTGACGGCTTTGCTTTACAGGCGTGGCTGCAAACTAAAACGGGCCTGCCGGTGAGCGTTGAGAACGATGCTAACTGCGCGCTGCTGGCGGAGCGCTGGCTGGGCAAGGCGCAAACGATGCGGGACTTTCTGATGATGACCATTGGGACGGGCATCGGTGGCGCGCTTTTTTGCAACGGGGAGCTGGTGCGCGGGCACCGTTTCCGGGCGGGCGAGTTTGGCTATCTGCTCAGCGAACGCCCGGGGGCGGGGCGGCTGAACAGCTATACCATGAATGAAAACTGCACGCTGGCAGTACTTCGGCGGCGCTATTCGGTCATCAGCGACAGGCCGCTGGAAGAGATCACGGGCGAAGAGATATTCGCTGGCTATGACCAGGGAAATAAAATGTGCGTGCGGCTGGTGACGCAATTTTATCAGGATCTTTGTTCAGGAATTTATAACCTGGCGCACCTGTTCGATCCGGAATGCATATTCCTTGGCGGCGGTATTACCGAACGGCCGGGATTTATTGATGAGGTTAACGCACATCTGGCCTGGTACGGACTGACGGTCCCTGTCGCCATAGCCTGCCACGGCAACAGCGCCGGGCTGACGGGCGCGGTATATCACTATTTAAACAGCCAGCGTTAATAAGGCCCACAGGCTTATCCCACTTTCCATCATCCATGCGGTGAGGGGCACGGCTATCTGCTTTCAGCTCACCCTCTGTCTGTCCGCTAGTTAACAAGGTGCTTTTTATATGCAAAACAAAATAAAGATTGTCACTATTGGCGGCGGATCCAGCTATACCCCGGAACTGATCGAAGGGCTGATCCTGCGTAAAGACCGACTGCCCATTGCAGAGCTTTGGCTGGTCGATATTGCGGACGGTGCCGAGAAAATGGAAATCGTCGGCAATATGGCTAAGCGTATGATTGCGGCGGCCGGTCTGGACTGGCAGGTTCATCTGACACTCGATCGTAAAGCGGCGCTGAAAGACGCTGACTACGTGACCACGCAGTTTCGGGTAGGGCTGCTGGATGCACGCCTGAAGGATGAAGTTATCCCGCTGGCAAACGGTCTGCTTGGGCAAGAAACTAACGGTGCGGGCGGGTTG
>NZ_DALZCD010000240.1:0-6703 GCF_031978025.1 Erwinia sp. | reverse complement strand
TACCGCGCTGGCTATTGAGCATCTCGATAAAAACGATTAGAAATGCCCGTTTCCTGCCTTAAAAAGGTGGGAGGAGAATGGACCGGTGCGCCGGTCCGTTTTTATCTCACGCTGTCGTCATACGCCTTCGTCAACCCCGGTTTTATTTCCCCTGAGTTATGTCAGTAAATGTTTAAGTTTTCACTTTAAATCCGCACAAGTGTTTCCGCAGGATAATTATTTTGTTTAGCCTCTGGCAATCCATTCCAAAGGCGTATGCTCTTGCGTATAGTAGCAACGTTTAAAAAGTTATACCGGGATGTAGAGTGAGTACAATGCTTTTTCGATGGCCGGTGCGTGTCTACTATGAAGACACCGATGCCGGTGGTGTGGTTTACCACGCCAGCTATGTCGCTTTTTATGAACGGGCACGAACCGAGATGCTGCGCCAGCACCATTTTAGTCAACAAACGCTGCTGGAACAGCAGGTCGGTTTTGTCGTGCGTCGTCTCACGGTTGATTACCTGGCTGCCGCACGTCTTGATGAACTTCTTGAGGTGCAGAGCGAGGTCGTCAACATGACCAGAACGACCATGACATTCGCACAACGTATTGTTAATGCAGAAGGCCGGACGCTGAATGAAGCGGAAGTCCTGATCGCCTGCATCAATCCACATCTGATGAAGCCCATTGCGCTTCCCAAGTCTATTGTCGCGGAGTTCAAGCAGTGACTGACATGAACATTCTTGATTTGTTCCTGAAGGCGAGCCTTCTGGTCAAACTTATCATGTTGATTTTGATTGGCTTTTCCATTGCCTCTTGGGCAATTATTATTCAGCGCACCCGTATTCTGAATGCAGCAGGCCGTGAAGCTGACGCATTTGAAGACAAATTCTGGTCGGGTATTGAGCTGTCGCGTCTTTATCAGGAAAGCCAGGCGCGCCGTGATGAACTGGCCGGTTCCGAACAAATTTTCTACGCGGGCTTTAAAGAGTTTGCGCGCCTGCACCGGGCTAACAACCATGCGCCGGAAGCGGTCGTGGAAGGCGCCACGCGTGCCATGCGCATTTCGCTAAACCGTGAGCTGGAAGCGTTGGAAAACCATATTCCGTTCCTGGGCACGGTCGGCTCCATCAGTCCTTATATCGGTCTGTTTGGTACGGTTTGGGGCATCATGCACGCTTTTATCGCGCTGGGCGCGGTGAAACAGGCCACGCTGCAAATGGTTGCGCCGGGTATTGCTGAAGCGCTGATCGCGACCGCTATCGGTCTGTTCGCTGCTATTCCGGCGGTCATGGCCTATAACCGCCTCAACCAGCGCGTAAACAAGCTGGAGCAGAATTACGATAACTTTATGGAAGAGTTCACCGCTATTCTGCACCGTCAGGCTTTCTCCAGCGAGAACAGCAGGTAGGAGTGACCTATGGCCAGAACGCGCGGTCGCCGTAAACGCGACCTGAAGTCCGAAATCAATATTGTTCCGCTGCTCGACGTTCTGCTGGTACTGCTGCTGATCTTTATGGCGACGGCACCGATCATCACTCAGAGCGTAGAGGTGGATCTGCCGGACGCAACGGATTCCAAAACGGTCTCCAGCGACGATAACCCGCCGGTAATTGTGGAAGTGGCGGGCGTCGGACAATACAGCCTGGTGGTCGATCACGATCGCATGGAGCAGCTGCCGCCGGAGCAGGTCGTCGCCGAGGCGCAGCGCCGCATTGAAGCTAATCCGAAGACGGTGTTTCTGATCGGCGGCGCGAAAGAGGTGCCTTACGATGAGATCATCAAGGCGCTCAACCTGCTGCATCAGGCGGGCGTGAAATCGGTCGGATTAATGACGCAGCCGATTTAATTTCGGACCGTTTTTGGGAATCGAAAGTGTCGAAGGTAACCGAACAGAACGATAAGTTAAAACGCGCCATCATTGTTTCAGTCATCCTGCATATCTTTTTGATTGGATTACTGATCTGGAGCTCGTTTGACGAACATATCGACGCCAGCAGCGGCGGCGGCGGGGGCAGCGACATTGATGCCGTCATGGTCGATCCTGGTGCTATCGTAGAGCAGTATAACCGCCAACAGAATCAGCAGAGCGACAGCCAACGCGCCGAGCAGCAGCGCCAGAAACAGGCGAAGCAGCAGGCGGAAGAACTTCAGCAGAAGCAGGCCGCGGAACAGCAACGTCTGAAAGCGCTCGAAAAAGAGCGGCTGCAGGCACAGCAGGAAGCGGCGGAACAGAAAAAAGCAGAAGAAGCGGCGAAGCAGGCCGCGGAACAGCAAAAAGCGGAAAAAGCTGAAGAAGCGGCAAAGCAGGCGGCCGAGCAGCAGAAACAGGCAGCGGCGCAGGCTAAAGCAGAAGCGAAAGCGCAGGCAGATGCTAAAGCGGCTGCGGCGGCAGAAGCGAAAGCCAAAGCCCAGGCGGATGCCAAAGCGCAGGCCGATGCACAGGCCAAAGCGGCCGCGGACGCGCAGAAAAAAGCGGAAGCCGAAGCGAAAAAAGCCGCAGCGGATGCCAAAAAAGAAGCAGAAGAAAAAGCGGCCGCGGCCGCGCAGGCGGCTAAAGTGAAGGCCGCGCAGGAGGCGAAAGCCAAAGCGCAGGCCGATGCAAAAGCTCAGGTTGCTGCCGACGCGAAGGCGGCGAAAGAACAGGCCGCCGAAGAAGCCAAAGAGAAAGCGGCGCAGCAGGCGAAAGAAGCGAAAGAAAAGGCGGCTGAGGCAGCGAAGGAAAAAGCCGCCGAGGCAGCCAAAGAGAAAGCCGCCGAGGCAGCCAAAGAGAAAGCCGCCGAAGCAGCCAAAGAGAAAGCCGAAGCGGCGGCAAAAGCCAAAGCGGAAGCCAAAGCGGAAGCCGCGGCAAAAGCCAAAGCAGATGCGGCTGCAAAAGCGAAAGCCGCTGCCGACGCGAAGAAAAAAGCCGCAGGAGAAGCTGCTAAAGAAAGCAGCGACGTCAACGATCTGCTGGGCGGGCTGACTTCCGGCAAAAATGCGCCGAAAGAAGGCAAGACCGGCGGTGCGGGTGCGGCGGGGCAGGGCAACCAGAAGAAGTCAGGCGCTTCCGGCGCCGCTATCGACAGCTATCTGGGCCTGGTACAGAGCGCTATCCAGAGCAAGTTTTATGACGCGGATACGTTTAAAGGGCGCACCTGCAACGTGCATATCAAGCTGGCACCGGACGGATTGTTGATTTCGGCTACGCCAGCAGGCGGCGATCCGGCGCTGTGTCAGGCTGCTATCAACGCCGCCCGCATGGCGAGGATCCCGAAACCGCCAAGCACGGATGTTTATCAGGCGGTAAAAGAGGCGACGTTAATCTTCAAACCGTAAGATTAGTTGTAAGAATATGCCAGAAAGCGGCAGGTTGAACTATGGTCAACTTGCCGTACTCTATAGATGCACCATTGGTTTGTTGAAACACTGCTAATTATCGTGGACGTAGCGTTCAGGTAAGGGAGAGAAGATGAAGCAGGCATTACGTGTAGCAATAAGTTTCCTGATGCTGTTTGTCGCTATGGCGCATGCAGAAGTTCGTATTGAAATTACCCAGGGCGTCAATACGGCGCGGCCTATTGGGGTCGTCCCGTTTAAATGGGCTGGCCCGGGCGCGGCTCCGGAAGATGTTGGCGGCATCGTGGCGGCAGATTTACGCAACAGCGGCAAGTTCAATCCGCTGGATCGCGCTCGTCTGCCACAGCAGCCTGGTACCGCCGCAGAAGTTCAGCCTGCTGCCTGGACCGCACTGGGTATTGATGCCGTGGTAGTCGGACAGATCCAGCCTGGCGCAGACGGGAGTTATACCGTTTCTTACCAGCTGGTGGATACCTCCGGGAATCCGGGTACCGTGCTGGCGCAGAATCAGTACAAAGTGACTAAACAGTGGCTGCGCTATGCCGCGCATACGGCCAGTGATGAAGCCTTTGAAAAGCTGACCGGCATTAAAGGTGCGTTCCGTACCCGTATCGCTTACGTGGTACAGACTAACGGCGGACAGTTCCCGTATGAGCTGCGTGTTTCCGACTATGACGGTTATAACCAGTTTGTGGTGCATCGTTCTCCTGAGCCGCTGATGTCTCCGGCGTGGTCGAAAGACGGCAGCAAGCTGGCCTACGTCACGTTTGAGAGTGGCAAATCGGCGCTGGTGATCCAGACTCTGGCAAACGGCGCTATCCGTCAGGTTGCCTCTTTCCCTCGTCACAACGGCGCGCCTGCCTTCTCGCCTGACGGCAGCAAGCTGGCTTTCACTTTGTCGAAATCGGGCAGCATGAATCTTTACGTGATGGACTTAGGTTCAGGTCAGATCCGCCAGATTACCGATGGACGCTACAACAGTACTGAACCGACCTGGTTCCCGGACAGCCAGACGCTGGCTTATACCTCGGATCAGGCTGGTCGTCCGCAAATTTATAAAATTGGTGTAAACGGCGGCGCGCCGCAGCGTCTGACCTGGGAAGGCTCTCAGAACCAGAACGCCGATGTAAGCACCGATGGAAAATCTCTGGTGATGGTTAGCACCAACGGTGGTGCACAACATATCGCCAGACAAGATCTGGAAACGGGAGCCGTTCAACAATTAACGGACACGTTCCTGGATGAAACGCCAAGTCTGGCACCAAATGGCACAATGGTTATCTACAGCGCTACTCAGGGCATGGGATCTGTTCTGCAGCTGGTGTCGACTGACGGACGTTTCAAAGCGCGTCTTCCGGCTACTGATGGACAGGTAAAATCACCTGCCTGGTCGCCGTATCTGTGATGCATATAAATATGTATGGCAAACAATAATAGGATTGTAGAAATGCAACTGAATAAAGTGCTGAAAGGCTTAATGCTGGCACTGCCAGTTATCGCAGTGGCTGCATGTAGCTCACACAAAAACAACAACAACGACCAGACCAGCGGTATGGGTATGGGCGACGACGCCAACGGCGGCATGAACAGCGGCATGAACGGCGGAAATATGTCCTCCGACGAGCAGGCACGCCTGCAGATGCAGCAGCTGCAACGTAACAACATCGTGTACTTCGGCCTGGATAAGTTTGACATCCAGTCTGAGTTCGCTCAGATGCTGGACGCGCACGCGACTTTCCTGCGCAGCAACCCGTCTTACAAAGTGACTGTAGAAGGTCATGCGGATGAACGCGGTACGCCAGAGTACAACATCGCCCTGGGCGAACGTCGTGCTACTGCTGTTAAAATGTACCTGCAGGGTAAAGGTGTTTCTGCTGACCAGATCTCTATCGTTTCTTACGGTAAAGAGAAGCCAGCCGTACTGGGCCACGACGAATCGGCTTACGCCAAAAACCGTCGTGCCGTACTGGTATACTAAGAGAATCACATGATTAGTAACTTCAGACTTCACTTGCTGAGTCTGTCGTTACTGGTTGGCGTAGCGGCCCCCTGGGCCGCTAATGCCCAGGCGTCAATCAGTAACGTGGGTTCAGGCTCGGTCGAAGACCGCGTCACCTCGCTTGAGCGCATCTCTAATGCTCAGGCACAGCTTCTTCAGCAATTCCAACAGCAGCTTTCCGACAACCAGCGCGATATTGACTCGCTGCGCGGGCAAATTCAGGAGAATCAGTATCAGCTTAACCAGGCTACTGAACGCCAGAAGGACCTGTATCAGCAGTTAGATAAGCTAAGCAGCGGCGCGTCTCAGCCTCAGGCGGCTTCTGGCGATGCGGCTCCGGCGGCTGCAGAAGGCGCTACAGCGAGCGACAACGCTTCTGCAGCACCAGCACAGGGCGGCGACGCCAACAGCGATTACAATGCCGCTGTGGCGCTGGTACTGGAGAAAAAGCAGAACGATCAGGCTATCGCGGCGTTTCAGGCTTTTATCAAGAAATATCCGGATTCAACTTACCAGCCTAATGCCAATTACTGGCTGGGACAGCTGAATTACAACAAGGGTAAAAAAGACGACGCGGCCTACTATTTTGCCACCGTGGTAAAAAATTACCCCAAGTCGCCGAAAAGTGCGGATGCTTTGTATAAAGTGGGTGTGATCATGCAGGAGAAGGGCGACAGCGCGAAAGCGAAAGCCGTCTACCAGCAGGTGAGCAAACTCTATCCGAACAGCGATGCGGCGAAACAGGCACAGAAGCGTGCGGCTGCGCTGTAATTAACCGCTTTTGCCTGATTTATGGCCCGGTCGGGTGAAACTCAGGCAGTTGAACAAGTTATCTGAAAATAGTGGTTGCGCTGAAACGGTAAATCAGTAATATATGCCGCCGTTGCCGGGACATATGTTAAAACGTTCTGACAGCGTAAAAGTGGGTCGTTAGCTCAGTTGGTAGAGCAGTTGACTTTTAATCAATTGGTCGCAGGTTCGAATCCTGCACGACCCACCACTGTTTAAGTGGTCCCAGCAGTAAGGCGTAAAGGATTTGAACCTGCAGCAGGTTCGGTTGAGCGAAGCGAAACAACGTTGCCATAAGCAACGGGCCGTCAGGCCGAGGGACGCCGAGTCATCCTGCACGACCCACCACTAATTAAGCAGTACCGCATGATGCGGGTCGTTAGCTCAGTTGGTAGAGCAGTTGACTTTTAATCAATTGGTCGCAGGTTCGAATCCTGCACGACCCACCACTTTTTAAGTGGCAGCTTTTCCGCCTTCAGGGTTGAAAAGAGATCATAGCGGCGAGCAGTACAGAGCGGGTCGTTAGCTCAGTTGGT
The DNA here is from genome assembly GCF_031978025.1 of Erwinia sp. Taxonomy (NCBI): domain Bacteria; kingdom Pseudomonadati; phylum Pseudomonadota; class Gammaproteobacteria; order Enterobacterales; family Erwiniaceae; genus Erwinia; species Erwinia sp. The sequence goes on along the minus strand of NZ_DALZCD010000240.1, from coordinate 58 downwards.
AGAGCAGTTGACTTTTAATCAATTGGTCGCAGGTTCGAATCCTGCACGACCCACCACT
>NZ_DALZCD010000239.1:1489-6718 GCF_031978025.1 Erwinia sp. | reverse complement strand
TTTCATCTGCATCAATATCCAGGCAGGCATTAAAAACGTTCCAGCGGAAACTGTAAGTCATTTTGTAACCTGACGGGCTCGTTTGTTCAACAGAAATAATTTTCACGCTGTCGGGAACATATTGTGCATTTTGTGAATACCATAACAGTGAGCCAGTTAACTCGGTTTCTATTTTGGGAATAATCCGCTGAATAAGATTAACCCATTCCGACTCATTTTCTTCATTAAGCGCTGAAGAGACAGGAATACGCTTGAGCATTTTTTCTCCACAGAGTTAATAAACGCTTATACAGATAATTGATGTTAGCGTTAAAATAATCAAGTCGCCCAAAAAGAGAAAAAACTATCTCAATGATTTGACTATTAATTATTTTAGTAGAGGATCCCGTTTTCTGCGATAGAAAAACCCAATTAAGATGAAGAAATTTTATATAAGCCTGCTTTTTTTAATTACTTTTCATGGAAATAAAAAGATACATTTTAGTCAGGCAGCACATTTCTCCTCATTATATGATTATGTGACGTTATAACATATCAATAGATAATCTTATGTCTGCTTTTGCCGTTTTTCCTCGACCTACCTGGCTGATGTTTTCAGCGCGGATGCGTTTACTGTGGGCTCTGCTCGCCGTGCTTACGCTGATGTTGCTGACCGGATGGGCGCTATCATCATGATCGAATTAATTAATCTTCGCGTCGGCTACCGCGGAAATGCCGTCACGCCGTGCCTCAATGGCATGATTCAACAGGGAACGATGACCGCACTGGTGGGCGCGAATGGTAGTGGTAAATCAACGCTGCTAAAAACTATTGCCGGATTATTACCGCCCGTGAGCGGCCAGCTTGTCCGCCCCCGGCAGGCTATTGCCTGGCTGCCACAGCAAACCGATATCGAGAAAAATTTCCCCGTCAGCGTACTCGATCTGGTAGCGATGGGCTGTTGGGACAGCAGCGGTTGGTTTCGCACCGTCAGTCGTCTGCAAAGGCAACGTGTGATGGCAGCCTTAGAACAGGTCCAGATGGCCGGATTTGCCGATGCACTACCCGGTACACTTTCTGGCGGGCAACTGCAGCGCGTGCTTTTCGCCCGTTTACTGGTACAGGATGCCTCACTACTGCTGCTTGACGAACCTTTTACCGGGGTCGATACGGCGACGACCAGCCTGCTGCTGAAGCTGCTGCAAACGCGGCATCAAGCCGGCTGCACGATGATAGTAGTGCTACATGACAGGACAATGGTGGATCTGTTTTTCCCTCAGATTCTGCGCCTGGAACCTACTCAGGCGGAATGGATAATCCGCCCCGGATTAACCGTGGCGGAGCCTGTATGACGCTTTTAGCGCCTTTTATTGAATTCGGCTTTATGCGGCGTGCGCTGGTGGCCTGCATCGCGCTTTCCCTCAGTGCCACGCCTCTGGGCGTGTTCTTGTTGCTGCGCCGTATGAGTCTGGTTGGCGACGCGCTTTCACATGCGGTGTTACCCGGTGCAGCTATAGGCTATTTGATTTCCGGTTTATCGCTGGTAGCGATGGGTATCGGAGGCGTCATCGCCGGTCTTTCAGTCGCGCTGTTATCGGGGGCGGTCAGCCGCTATACGCCGCTGCGCGAAGATGCCAGCTTTGCCGGTTTTTACCTCGGTTCGCTGGCGCTGGGCGTGACGCTGGTTTCACTGCGCGGCTCCAGCGTCGATCTGCTGCATGTACTTTTCGGCTCTTTACTGGCCGTTGATAATGCCTCGCTTTTGCTGGTCAGTTCGATAGCCTCGGTCACGCTAATTGCGCTGGCACTGATTTATCGCCCGCTGGTCATTGATGCTTTTGATCCTGCTTTTTTACGCGCGCAAAACCGCTGGGCTGCGCCGCTGGTACATGCGCTTTTTCTGGTGCTCGTTGTGACCAATCTGGTGGCTGGCTTCCAGGTGCTGGGGACGCTGATGTGCGTGGGGCTGATGATGTTGCCCGCTGCGGCTTCTCGTTTCTGGGGCAGGGAGCTGCCCGGCACTCTCGCTGCTGCCATGATTTTGGCGCTGATTGCCAGCTTCAGCGGGCTGACCGCTTCATTCTACCTGGCACTGCCCGCCGGACCTTCCGTAGTGCTCTGTGCCGCGCTGCTGTTTTTTGTCTCTATTTTAGTGGGGCCGTACGGCGGCATCTTCCGCGTGCGTTCTTTTACTGTCGGTAAGGAAAAAATATGAAGAAGTTATCTCTTGTACTGGCGCTGGCTGCACTTTGCGCCGCGCCATTAGCCGGGGCGAAAACGCTGGAGACGGTGGCCAGCTTTACCGTATTGGCTGATATCGTTAAACAGGTTGGGGGCGATCATGTGCAGGTCAAAAGCCTTGTCGGGCCGAATGGCGATCCGCACAGCTTTGAACCTACGCCGCAAGACAGCCGGGCGCTGGCCCGGGCAGATGTGGTGTTCGTCAGCGGTCTGGGACTGGAAGGCTGGATGGATCGCCTGATTTCCGCATCAGAATATCGGGGCCATGTCGTTGTCGCTTCCACAGGTATTACGACGCGCACCATGGAAGAAGAGGGGAAAACCATTACCGATCCCCATGCCTGGAACAGTATGAAGAACAGCGAGGTTTATGCCAGCAATGTTATGAACGCATTAATAGCTGCCGATCCGCAGGATGCAGACTATTTTCGCCAGCGCGGTGCGGCCTACATCAGTCGGCTGCATAAACTGGATGAGTGGGCTTTGGGCCGGTTTTCGGCTATACCCGCTGCGAAGCGTAAAGTGCTGACCAGCCACGATGCATTCGGCTATTTTGGGCAACGTTACGGGGTGACATTTATGTCTCCGGTAGGTTTCTCTACCGAATCGGAAGCCAGCGCTGCCGATGTGGCCAGCCTGATCGCCCAGTTGAAAAATGCGCATATACACCGTTACTTTATTGAAAATCAGACTGACCCGAGACTGGTCAGGCAGATTGCCTCGGCAACGGGCGCAGAGCCGGGTGGCGAACTTTACCCGGAGGCATTGACGGCAAAAGGCGGCGGGGCAGATTCGCTGGAAGCGGCTTTCCGCCATAACGTCACGGTGATGCTGGGCAGTATGGAATAAAAAAAGCGGGCCAATAATCGGCCCGCCTGAATATAAGTCAGCTGCGGCGATGAGAAACGACCTGCTCGCTGGGGGTTAACGCTTTTTCTTTTTGCCCTGAACCGCTTTAAAACGTGGGTTACTTTTGCAAATCACAAAAACCCGGCCGTGTCGGCGTACGATTTTACAATCCTTATGGCGCTTTCTGGCCGAAGCCAGCGAGTTTATCACCTGCATTTTCCTTCCTTTTTTTACTTATTGAAAAACCGACCAAAGCGCTGGTTAAAGCGGTGTGCGCTCCCTTCTTTAGCAAACTCTTTTTGTTTGCCGGTGTAGTAAGCATGGGAAGCGGAAGAGACATCCAGCACCACGTAGGGCAATGTTTTACCGTCCAGCTCAATAGTTCGATCGGTTTTGATAGTGGAACCGACGACAAAAAAGGTGTCGGCACTGGTGTCGTGAAAAGCTACGGTACGGTAAGCCGGATGAATAGCCTGTTTCATAAAAGCCTCAATATCGTATGTTATAACATAACAATAATTATGCGCGTCGTGATATGAAAATGCAAGCGTGAAAGGGACGCCGACCGGCAACAATAACGGACGACAAAGTAGGGAAGAGGTCAAACAAAAAAGTAGGCTAGCTGCGAGGAACTAAGGGACAAGCGGTGACGAGAAAAAAAAGAGGCCGCAAAAGCGGCCTCCTGGAGAGGGGAGAGATACCCTTATTGAGATCGATCCGGGTGATGCGGATTCAGATCCTCTTTATGCTTGCTGAAGCGGCGGCGAACCACCACGAAAAACACAGGCACAAAGAAAATAGCCAAAATAGTCGCCGTTACCATACCGCCCATCACGCCGGTACCTACCGCGTTCTGTGCACCGGAGCCAGCACCGGTACTGATAGTCAGCGGCAAGACGCCCAAAATAAAGGCCAGCGAGGTCATCAGGATAGGACGAAGACGCATACGTACCGCTTCCAGCGTCGCTTCTATCAGACCTTTGCCTTCTTTCTCCATCAGATCTTTAGCAAACTCTACGATCAGGATGGCGTTTTTCGCCGACAGGCCGATGGTGGTCAACAGGCCTACCACAAAGTAGACGTCGTTGCTCAGGCCACGAAGGGTGGTAAACAGCAGCGCACCGATAACGCCCAGCGGCACAACCAGCATGACCGAGAAAGGAATTGACCAGCTTTCATACAGCGCTGCCAGACACAGGAACACCACGATCAGCGAGATAGCATAGAGCGCAGGTGCCTGGTTGCCTGAGAGACGTTCCTGATAAGACATGCCTGTCCATTCATAACCGATCCCCTTCGGCAGCTTAGAAGCCAGCTCTTCCATCAGGTTCATGGCATCGCCGGAGCTCTTGCCCGGTGCTGCCTGGCCCAGAATCTCCATGGACGGCAGACCGTTATAGCGTTCCAGACGCGGCGAACCATACTGCCACTTCGCACTGGCAAAGGACGAGAACGGCACCATTTCACCGTTTGAAGCACGCACGTACCATTTATTGATATCGCCTGGTAACATACGCGCATCGGCCTGGCCCATTACGTACACTTTTTTCACGCGACCACGGTCGATGAAGTCATTAACGTAAGAGCCGCCCCATGCTGCGCCCAGGGTGGTATTGATATCGGAAATAGAGACGCCCAGCGCTTCCGCTTTCTCCTGGTCGATCGTCAGTTTGTACTGCGGCGTATCTTCCAGGCCATTTGGACGCATCCCTACCAACGTATCCGGATGCTGAGCAGCCATGCCAAGCAGCTGGTTACGGGCATTGGTCAGGGCTTCATGACCCAGGTTCGCCTGGTCGATCAGCTCGAAGTCAAAGCCGGTGGCGTTACCCAGTTCGATAATCGCCGGCAGGTTAAACGGAATCACCATCGCATCTTTGATGGCGCCGAAAGCCTGCATGGCGCGACCAGCAATACCCTCAACTTTGTTTGCCGAGCCGCTGCGCTCATCCCACGGTTTCAGGCTGACGAAGGCGATACCGGTGTTCTGACCGCGTCCCGCAAAGCCGAAGCCGTTAACGGTAAACACAGAACGCACGTTATCTTTTTCTTTAGTCAGGAAGTAATCCGTGACCTGGTCGAGCACTTTCTGCGTTCGGCCCTGGGTTGCGCCAGCAGGCAGTGAAGCCTGAGCCAGCAGCAGGCCCTGATCCTCTTCCG
>NZ_DALZCD010000239.1:0-1479 GCF_031978025.1 Erwinia sp. | reverse complement strand
TTCCGGCAGGAAGGCGCTTGGCAGCTTGACGAACATATAAGCCATGCCCACCACAATCACCAGATAGATCAACAGATAGCGGCCCGTGCTGCGAATGATATGGCCGACGCTATTGGTGTAGTGGTTGGTGCTCTTGTCAAACATGCGGTTAAACCAGCCGAAGAAACCGGTGGTTTTACCGTGATCGCCTTTTTTAATGGGCTTCAGTAACGTTGCGCACAGCGCAGGCGTCAGGATCAGCGCCACGATAACCGAGAGCACCATCGCAGAAACAATGGTAATGGAGAACTGACGATAGATAACCCCGGTAGAGCCGCCGAAGAAGGCCATTGGGATAAATACCGCTGACAGCACCAGGGCAATACCGACCAGCGCACCCTGAATCTGCCCCATCGACTTACGGGTAGCTTCTTTAGGCGGCAGGCCTTCTTCTGCCATCACGCGCTCGACGTTCTCAACCACCACGATGGCGTCATCCACCAGCAGGCCGATGGCGAGCACCATCCCGAACATCGTTAGCGTGTTTATCGAATAGCCAAAGGCGCTGATAATGGCAAAAGTACCTAACAGCACTACCGGCACGGCGATCGTTGGGATCAGCGTGGCGCGGAAGTTCTGCAGGAACAGATACATCACAATAAAGACCAGCACGATTGCTTCAATCAGGGTTTTCACCACTTCCATGATGGAGATTTTAACGAACGGCGTGGTGTCGTACGGATAAACCACTTTCAATCCGGCCGGGAAGAACGGCTCCAGTTTGCCCAGCTCCGCTTTTACCGCAGCGGCGGTATCCAGCGCGTTAGCGCCGGTAGCCAGCTTGATACCGATACCGGAAGCCGGTTTACCGTTATAGCGTGCGACGATCTCGTAGTTTTCACCGCCCAGCTCAATTTTCGCCACGTCTTTTAACAGCACGCGGGAACCATCCGTGTTAACTTTCAACAGGATTTTGCCGAACTCGTCGGTAGAGGTCAGACGGGTTTGTGCGATGATCGAAGCGTTCAGCTGCTGGCCCGGTACCGGCGGTGAACCGCCAAGCTGACCGGCAGCAACCTGAGCATTTTGGGAATTAATGGCGCTGATGACGTCAACCGGCGTGAGCTGATAGTTATTCAGCTTGTGCGGGTCCATCCAGATACGCATTGCATACTGGGCACCAAATATCTGGGTATCGCCCACGCCAAGCGTTCGGCTGATAGGATCCTTGATATTTGACGCCACGTAGTCCGCAATATCATTCTGCGTCATGGTGCCGTCTTCGTTAACGAAACCGGCCACCATCAGGAAGCTACTGGAGGACTTCTGGACCTGGATACCCTGCTGCTGTACTTCCTGCGGCAGCAGTGGCGTGGCCAGCTGCAGTTTGTTCTGCACCTGAACCTGCGCGATGTCCGGATCGGTACCTGACTCAAAGGTCAGGGTCAGCTGTAGCGTGCCCGATGAATCGCTGTTTGACGACATGTACATCAGGCCGTC
>NZ_DALZCD010000238.1:4985-6807 GCF_031978025.1 Erwinia sp. | reverse complement strand
ATGAGTGCTGTGCTCTAACCAGCTGAGCTAAGGAGCCATCTTTTTTCGCGTTACCTTCAACGGCGTTGCGGGGCGCATTATGCTAAGTTGGCCCGAAAGCGTCAACAAGTTTTTTCCCGTTTTTTTGCTGAAATGATTCATTTGTCTGGCTTATAACCAGTATGGCGACTAATTCAGCAAGGTCAGTCTTTTTTTAAACAATGACGAGCCGCTGGCGGCCCGTTTTATGAATAAAAGCTGCTGGTTATTGATAGGCAGACTGGTGAACGCCCACCGCACGACCGGAAGGATCGTCCATTGTTTTAAACGCTTCGTCCCATTCAATGGCCTTGGCAGAAGAACAGGCAACGGAGGGGCCGCCCGGCACGCATTCGGCCGCGCTGGGTAATGGGAACAGCTCTTCAAAAATTTCCCGATACAGATAGCCTTCTTTCGACGTCGGCGTGTTGTACGGGAAGCGAAAATGCGCCGTTTGCAGCTGCTGGTCACTGATTTGTTTCGCTGCGACGGCTTTTAACGTATCAATCCAGCTATAGCCCACGCCGTCAGAGAACTGCTCTTTTTGACGCCACGCCACGCTTTCCGGCAGATAAGAAGAGAAGCATTCACGCAGGATGTGCTTTTCCATTTTACCGTTGGTGCCGCACATTTTATCCGCCGGGTTGATGCGCATTGCCACGTCGAGGAATTTCTTGTCCAAAAACGGCACGCGCGCTTCCACGCCCCAGGCAGACATTGCTTTATTGGCACGGGCACAATCGAACATATGCAGTGCCAGCAGCTTGCGAACGTTTTCTTCGTGAAACTCTTTAGCGTTCGGCGCCTTATGGAAATAAAGGTAGCCACCAAAGACCTCGTCAGCACCTTCGCCAGACAGCACCATCTTGATGCCCATTGCTTTGATTTTGCGGGACATCAGATACATTGGCGTGGAGGCGCGGATGGTGGTCACATCATAGGTTTCGATGTGATAAATCACGTCGCGGATCGCATCCAGCCCTTCCTGCACGGTAAAGTGAATTTCATGGTGCACCGTGCCCAGATGCTCGGCAACGGATTTCGCTGCTTTCAGATCCGGCGAGCCTTCCAGGCCTACCGCGAAAGAGTGCAGCTGGGGCCACCACGCTTCGCTCTTATCCTGATCTTCAATACGCTTGGCCGCGAATTTTTTGGTCACGGCAGAAATAATAGATGAGTCCAGGCCACCCGAAAGCAGCACGCCGTAAGGAACGTCGGACATCAGATGGCTTTTTACCGCCTCTTCCAGCGCTTCTTTCAGCGCCGCCGGATCGGTTTTGTTGTGCTCTACGGCCTCGTAGCTGAACCAGTCGCGCTGCCAGTAGCGGCGGATCTCGCCGTCGGTGCTGGAGAGATAGCTTCCCGGCGGAAATTCTTTAATTGATTTACAGACCGGCACCAGCGCTTTCATTTCTGAAGCCACAAACAGGTTACCGTGTTCATCGTTACCCATATAAAGCGGAATGATTCCGATATGGTCGCGGCCGATCAGCCAGGTGTTTTTAACGCTGTCATAAAGAATAAAGGCGAACATGCCCTGCAGATCGTCCAGGAAATCAACACCTTTTTCCTGATAAAGCGCAAGAATAACTTCACAATCCGATTCGGTCTGGAACGCATAGCGATCGCTCAGTTCTGCACGCAGCGCCTGATGGTTATAGATTTCACCGTTTACCGCCAGCACGTGGGTATGGTCGGCGTTGTAGAGAGGCTGAGCGCCGTTGTTGACGTCGACAATAGAAAGACGCTCATGAGCCAGGATCGCGTTGTCACCTGCATAAACGCCTGACCAGTCCGGGCCGCG
>NZ_DALZCD010000238.1:0-4975 GCF_031978025.1 Erwinia sp. | reverse complement strand
GCGATGGCGCATAAGACGAGAAAGCTCCAGCGCTTTCTTACGCAGTTCAACCGGATCGCTTTTGAGATCCAACACGCCAAAAATAGAACACATAGCTAACTCCCTAACGACAAACCGCAACGGTAATGGTGATGAAAAAATGCGTATTTAACGGCGACTTCTTCGCCCGATAGATAAGAAAATGCGCCAGATTGCGAGCGTACGCAAGCGTTTTAGCGTTTTACTGATAAATAGCCTGCCGTCTCAGCCATAAGTTTATCGATTATGTAATTTTAAAGGGTTATTTTTATCGAATCGATAATGAAAGCGCATTTTTGTTTGAAAATTGCACAGGGTGTGCCGATAAAAAAGCCCGACGCGCGGGTCGGGCTTACTGGTCAGAGGATGTCGATATCCGCGACCGAAGGGAATACCCAGCTGGGCCGGAAAGGCATGGCGTCAATATCGCTTAGCGTTGAGACGCCGGACAGCACCAGGATTGTTTCCAGACCGGCCTGAAAACCGGCCAGGATGTCGGTGCGCAAATTATCACCGACGATAACCGTCTCTTCCGAGTGCGCCTGCATCTTATTCAGCGCTGCCCGCATAATCCACGGGCTGGGTTTGCCCACGTAAAAAGGCGTTCGACCGGAAATCTTTTCAATACCTGCGCACAGTGCGCCACAGGCAGGCACAAAGCCACGGGCATGGGTGTCGGGATTGGTTGCGATAAAACGAGCACCGTTCGCCACGAAATAAGCGGCCTTATGCATCATATCCCAGTTAAACGAGCGCGTTTCGCCCACAATCACGAAGTCAGGATTGATGTCGGTAATGGTAAAACCGGCTTTATAGAGTTCATGCACCAGCGCGCCTTCGCCTACCACATAGGCTTTTTTGCCTTCCTGACGACGTAAGAAATCAGCGGTAGCCATTGCAGAGGTATAAAACACGCTTTCTGGCAGATCGATACCCGCAGAAGAGAAGCGGTTAGCGAGATCCAGTGCAGTTTGCGAAGGGTAATTAGTCAGCACTACCAACGGCATCCCTTTGGCCAGAATACGCTGCAGAAATTCGTTGGCGCCGGGTACGGCGGTGTTATCGTGCATCAAAACGCCGTCGATATCGCAGATGACGTTCTTGATAGCCATGTTTTCGCTGTCGTTCAGGGTTAAAGCGCTCATCAACTTTCCATTAAATGTTGTAACAGGATGCCGTTAAGCATGGCACGCTTCGCCAGTGCGAAGGCGCCGATTGCAGAACGATGATCGAGCTCAGAACGCACCACCGGTAAATTTTGGCGGAAAGCTTTCAGCGCCTGAGTGTTGATACAGCCTTCGATAGCGGGAAGCAGAATTTTCTCGGCTTCAGTAATCTCACCTGCAATCACTATTTTTTGCGGGTTAAACAGATTGATGGCGATAGCGATCGCCTTGCCCAGATGGCGGCCTACGGATTCCAGCACCTCGGTCGCCAGCGCGTCTCCACGATTGGCTGCCTTACAAATTTTCGGCATCAGGCAGTCATCCAGCGTCAGCGTACTCGGATAACCTTGATTCAGCAGATGACGGACACGGTTTTCTATGGCGCTGTTGGCTGCCAGCGTTTCCAGGCAGCCGAAATTGCCGCAGTGGCAGCGTTCGCCTAAAGGGTCGACCTGAATATGCCCCAGTTCGCCCACGTTGCCTTTGCTGCCTAAAAAGATATGACCGTTGGTGATGATGCCCGCGCCCGTTCCCCGATGCACTCGCACCAGAATCGAGTCAGCACAGTCGCGAGACGCACCAAAATAGTGCTCGGCAAGTGCCAGGCTGCGGATATCGTGACCCACAAAGCTGGTAACATTAAAGCGCTTTTGCAGGTTAGCGACCAGCGGCCAGTGTTGAACCGCAATATGCGGCATATAACGGATAACTCCGTTATCAGGATCGACCAGGCCCGGCAGGATAACAGCGATAGCGATCAGTTCCCGCAGCTTGCGCTGATACTGTTCGCAGAAGCTGGCAATAGCGTTGAAAAGCGCATGCTCAAGCGTTTCCTGCGTACGTTCGGGCAGGGCATAATCTTCCTGCGCCAGCACTTTTCCACTAAGGTCGAAAAGGGTAAGCGTGGCGTCATTGCGGCCCAGACGAATGCCGATAGTATTAAAGCCGCGCGTTTCGGTGACGATAGAGATGGCGCGGCGTCCGCCGGTAGAGGCCTGCTGATCCACTTCTTTAATCAGGCCGCGCTCTATCATTTGGCGAGTAATTTTTGTCACGCTGGCGGGCGCTAGCTGGCTGTGTTCGGCAATCTGAATACGCGATATCGGGCCTTGACGATCGATGAGCCGATAAACGGCCGCACTATTAAGTTGCTTAACAAGATCGACATTTCCTATTTGAGCCTGGCCGCCAGTGGTCATTCAGTTTCTACTCGCTTAAGACTTCGTCACCATTAACGACAGTCTGGATTATTTGATAGTCGCGGGTAAATATCGTCAGGTTTGCTACTTTTCCGGCTTCAACAGAACCTAACTTATTTGCCACGCCCATCGCGCGGGCTGGATACAACGTTGCCATTCTGATCGCCTCATCCAGTGCAATGCCGACATGTTCGACGCTGTTCGCTACAGCTTCAATCATGGTCAGAGCAGAGCCGCTGAGCGTGCCGTTTTCGTCAACGCAGAGTCCATCCCGATAGTATATTGTTTTTCCTGCAAAAATGAACTGGTCAATCTTCGCGCCCGCGGGTGCCGTGGCGTCTGTCACCAGAATGAGCTTGTCGCCTTTAAGGCGTTTTGCATTACGAATATTAACGTAGTCGACGTGTAAACCATCCGCGATGATGCCGCAATAGACTTCAGGAGAATCAAAAAGCGTCCCTATCAGGCCCGGTTCACGACCGGTTAGCGGCGGCATAGCATTATAGAGGTGGGTGGCAAAACTGATGCCGGCAGCAATGCCCTGACGCGCCTCTTCGCTGGTAGCGTAAGAATGCCCTGCGGAGATCACGATACCGGCCTGGCGCAGCTGGCGGATCACGGCCGCGTCAACCTGTTCCGGTGCCAGCGTAATTTTGGCGATAACATCGCTGTTTTTGCAAAGAAACTCGACCAGCGCTTTTTCCGGCCGCCGGATCAGGGCCGGATTATGCGTGCCTTTTTTAAGCGGGTTCAACCAGGGGCCTTCCAGATGCAGGCCAAGCGCCTGGTTAGCGTGCTGCTTAAGGTAAATTCGCATCACTTCTACCGCGCGTTTCATCAGCTCGTCGCTGCTGGTGATAAGCGTCGGCAGGAAGCTGGTACAGCCCGATCTTTCATTCGCTTTCTGCATAATAGCCAGCGTTTCAACGCTGATGGCGGCGATATCATCATTAAACTGTACGCCACCGCAGCCGTTAAGCTGCAAATCGATAAAGCCGGGAGCAATCAGCGCGCCTTTCACGTCGCGCCGGGTAATATCCGCAGGCAGTTCGTCCAGCCTGCAAACGCGGTCAATCAGCCCGTCAGCGATGACAACAGCATGATTATCCAATACTTCGTAGCCGGTAAAAATACGGCCATGGGTTAAAGCATACATAATTTTCTCCCGGCCAGCGCCGATAGCCTTGTGCAGGTGGGTTACAGATTTTCCATGTTTTCCGCTTCCATTTCGCGGAAATATTTGACCGTTTTCACTTTCAGTTCCATCGTTGCAGGTTCGTCACAAACCACGATTGATTTGGCGTGTAGCTGTAGGCAGCTGATCGTCCACATATGATTAACGTTGCCTTCAACGGCAGCCTGAAGCGCCTGCGCTTTAAGATGGCCCGTCACCAGAATCATCACTTCTTCCGCATCGAGCAGCGTCCCCACGCCGACGGTCAGCGCATATTTCGGCACCTGACTAACGTCGCCATCAAAAAAGCGGGAATTCGCCAGGCGGGTATCGTGCGTCAGCGTCTTAATGCGGGTACGGGAAGCCAGCGACGAGGCGGGTTCGTTAAACGCAATATGGCCGTCGTTACCTACGCCGCCCATAAACAGGTGGATTTTACCGTAAGCGCGGATTTTCTCTTCATACTGGCGACATTCTGCGTCAATATCAGGCGCGTTGCCATTAAGAAGATTGATATTTTCGCTTTCAATATCAACATGATCGAAAAAGTTACGATACATAAAGCTGTGATAGCTTTCGGGATGTTCTTTCGGCAGGCCAACATATTCGTCCATATTGAACGTGACGACATGTTTAAAGCTCACCTGGCCCGCTTTATGCATCTCAATAAGATGCCGATAGGCTTCCAGCGGCGTACCGCCTGTTGGTAGCCCCAGCACAAATGGGCGATCGGCAGTAGGTTGAAACGCGTTAATACGGTTTACAATATGACGAGCGGCCCATTTACCAACCTGGTTTGGCGTCGCAAGGGGGATCAGTCTCATTTTTTTACCTCGTTGTAAGCAATTTAAGCAAAGATTTTACACTGTTTTCACAAGGGGAGACGGAATCTGCATAAATCGTGGCAGGTGCGAAACAGCGTAAGGATCATTTTTTTCATCATAAAATAAGTTGGTGGGGTTCGCCAGCAAAAACGGGATTTAAATAGCGGTTTTGGTGATAATTATCACAAATGTCACGGTTTTAATTTGCGCAGCGAATTAAATTTTCTCTACACTGCATCGAATAATTTATCGTGTCATTCAAAGCAGTCAGCTTAATAAAAACTGCATAACGGGCGCCAGGCGGCTCACATAGGGGGAATAGTGAATATTTTAGGGTTCTTTCAAAGGCTCGGGCGCTCATTACAGCTGCCGATAGCCGTTTTACCTGTAGCGGCGCTGATGCTGCGCTTTGGGCAGCCCGATTTATTAAATATGCCGTTTATCGCGCAGGCAGGCGGAGCGATATTTGACAATCTGGCCTTAATCTTTGCTATCGGGGTGGCTTCCACGTGGTCTAAAGATAATGCTGGTGCAGCCGCGCTGGCGGGCGCCGTGGGCTATTTTATTTTGACCAAGGCCATGATCACCATTAAC
>NZ_DALZCD010000237.1:0-6827 GCF_031978025.1 Erwinia sp. | reverse complement strand
TTTCAGCCATTCGCCCTCGGTCAAAATAACCGGACTGTCCACCGGCGGGAAAGCAATTTTATGAATATGCACCTGCGACAGCAGTTCCCCCTTCAGATCCAGCCCTTCGGCAAAGGATTGCAGCCCCACCAGCACGCTGGTCTCGCCCTGCTGTACCTTTTTACGGTGTAGCGCCACCAGCGCCGGACGCGGCTTATCGCCCTGCACCAGCAGCATCAGCCGCAGCTCCGGCAGATAAGAGATAAACTGCTGCATCGCCCGTCCGCTGGCAAACAGCACCAGCAGGCCTTTGTGTTTACCTTCTTTAATCTGCTGCCGGAAAAAGTGCGCCATCTCCGCCAGATGTTCCACTTCGTTAGCCAGCATCGGCTCATAGCGCATCTGTGGAATAATCAGCTTGCCCTGCTCCACATGATTAAAAGGCGAATCCAGCGCGACAAAACGGTCGCCAGGCTTTTCGCTCAGGCCGGCCATCTCCTGCAGGCGCTGAAAGCTGTTCAGCGAGCGTAGCGTGGCCGAGGTCAACACCACATGCGGAATTTTACGCCACAGCAGTTTCTCCAGCTGTTCGCTGACGCGAATACCCGCGCAGTGAAACAGCAGATGCGCGTTCCCTTCACGCAGTTCGCGAGTCACCCATTTGGAAACCGGCGCGCCGGAGGCCTGCGCCATGGAAGCCAGTCGCCACAGCTTGCTGCTGGCCTCAAACCAGCCCAGCGCACGGTTCATCTGGATCAGCGTGCGGTGCAGGCGAACCACGTCGAACTGACCGGTTTTTTCGCTGAGGTCGTTTAGTAATGCCTCGGCCAGCCCGCGGAGTCCGTCACTCAATTTGAACAGGCGTGCGCACAGCGTCATCACCTCTTCCGGCAGCTGACCCATCTCGAAACGGTATTCGCCTTCCTGATTGCCGGGCGGCAGCAGCTGTATCAGAATGTGTGACAGCTGCTGGAGCTGTTCACGGACTTCTTCGCAATGGGCTTTCAGCCGCTCAGGGTTGCCAAGGTGCGGCGGCTTTTTCGGCCGGAACTGCGCCATGCACTGCTCGACCAGACGACAGAACAGATCGAGCTGCAGGGTGCTCCAGGCGGGCGTGATATCCCCGCTCATTTCCAGCGCATCGCGCGCCACGTCAGGCAGATGGTGTCCTTCATCCAGTACCAGCAGCAGATTTTTTGGCGGCGGCAGCACCGATTCCGTTTCCAGCGCGGCCATCACCAACGCATGGTTCGCTACCACCACATCGGCATCTTCTATTTCCCGGCGGGCTATGTAAAAAGGGCATTCACGGAACCAGTGACAGTTGCTGCCCAGGCAGTTGGCCTTGTCGGTACTGATGCGCTGCCAGAGCGAATCCTCAATGGTTTCTTCGCAATGGTCGCGCAGGCCGTCCCACTGGTGCCGATCGAGGTTTTTCGCCAGCGTGGTGCAGAGCGCTCGCTCATCCTTGCTGGCGGTCATGTCGTCATCCAGAAACAGCAGCAAATCGCCCTGTTTCTCTTCGTCACCCCCCAGTGCAGACAGATTACGCGGGCAAACGTAGCGGCCCCGGCCAAACGCGGCAGTGAAGCGCAGATCGGGAATGATCTTCTGCAGCAGCGGCAGATCTTTAGTGAATATTTGATCCTGCAACGCCACGTTAGCGGTGCTGACCACCAGCGGCTTATCTTCCGCACGGCTAACGGCAATGCCGGGGATCAGATAGGAAAGCGTTTTCCCGACGCCGGTCGGGGCTTCAATCGCCAGATGACGCCCTTCTTCGCCCGCCAGCGTTTTTGCCACTTCGGCAATCATCTGCCGCTGCGGCGCTCGGGAAATAAAATCGGGGATTTGCTGCTGGAGAGCCTTATACCAGCCGGCAATTTGCGCTTTTAACGCGGCATTTAGCGCCATATCAACCACTTTTTATTGAAACGACCTGTATTTTTACACAGTATTTCGTTCAGCAATAGCCCCTGAAGGGGAATCCTTCGGCGCGACCCGCAACTTAGGGATGTTCGCGCCTGAGAATCGGCCGGCTTTACTCGCTGCTGTCTGTTTCGACCTTGCTGGTGCCCAGCCTGCCGGTAAAAGGCAGCCGCAGCGCCGGGTGCTTAAAATCGATGCCGAAATTAAACGCCAGCACGTTAAACTCCACACCTTCTTCCACGCCCAGCGTCAAACCCAGCACGCCCAACAGCGAGACCTGCACGCCTTTGCCTGATGAGGGCAGGCCCACCGGACGGTTCAGCGGGCGGAAATCTTTACCGATAGCGTTAGCGGGCAGATCGAGCTTCAGCTCCGGCACTTCTCTGCCGATATGGGCCAGAAAAGTGTTGCTGTTCGGGCCCGGCCAGACGCGATAACTGTGCGGCCAGGGATAGCTACTGATGGCCGCTTCGATCTC
Source organism: Erwinia sp. (assembly GCF_031978025.1). NCBI lineage: Bacteria > Pseudomonadati > Pseudomonadota > Gammaproteobacteria > Enterobacterales > Erwiniaceae > Erwinia > Erwinia sp. The sequence continues at coordinate 4,441 of NZ_DALZCD010000237.1, read as the reverse complement.
CGGGATCATTGCTGCCGCGCGCGCGCCGCGATGATCGACCAGAAGCCTGGGCTTAGCGCCAAACCAGTAGCCGTCAGGCAAAGCGTAATTATGGCGGATCACGTTGCTGCTGCCCCAGCTGACCACCTCGTAGCGGTGATACTGGGTTTCGCCGGCCTTTTTAAAAATGATCCAGGGATGAACGGCGAGCAGGCCACGCCAGCCGAAAGTCGGCGCGGTATAAACCTGAACGATAGCCGTATCAATAAACTTTTGCGGATCGGGTGCCATCTCTGCCGAATCCCGTCGTGCCGTAGCCCAGTGCTGGCCCGTGAGGGCGACGCCGCTGTGGGTCGCCTTAACGTAGCTCTGCGCGAAAGAGAGCAGCAGCATGCAGATAAAACTGATACTTATCACTTTTACAAGAAACATAATACCTTTGGCTGCCCGCCGCTGCGGGTCGAATCAGAGAGTGGGATAACATCAGCGAGCAGCGTACTGTCGCTTAAGGCGTGAGCAAAATCACATTACTGAAAATCGCCGGGGCAATCAATCTTTAGCGGGTGAACGCTTTGATGAGCGGCATTCATCAAACAGATCGCGGACTCCTCCGTTTTGCTCTGGCGGCTACCCATTCAGTGCCGCCAGCTTTTGCAAATCAGCGTGACGGCCTTTTTACCCTGATTAATACCCAGTTATTACTGATAATCACAATATCAGGAAAATGTTTGCAAACCTTCCCGCTGATACGTGCATCCCGGCCAGCTCAGGAAAATAAAGACGTGGTGATGGCTTACTTTAAAACCGCCGATACCAGGGCCTGCATGATATTCAGCGGCACGGCGTTTGTTTTTACGTTAAATCGCCTACGCCACGCGGCATGCCTTTTTTGCCTATAATTCGCCGGGGGAGAAAGCGCTTTCCCTGCTGCCCGCCTGCAGCGCTCAGCACTGCAAAAAAGACAATACAGATTTAACGGGTACTTTTATCTGTCACCCGCACACCAATGGCGGTCGCTATACGGCGGCCGTGAGCATTTTGTACATCACTGTAGTCGCCTCGTATTCGCCATGGATAGAAACAGCAAACTGCGGGATCTGGCCGCAAATTTGCCAGCCCTGCGCCAGATAAAGCTGTTCGGCGGCATCGCCGGATCGCGTATCCAGCACCAGCAGCGTTTTGCCCTGCTCCGACGCCAGCTGTTCGGCGCGACTTAACAGTTCTCGAGCAATACCCTGGCGCCTGGCATCAGGATGCACCAGCAATTTAGCTATCTCTGCACGGTGGGAGCCATTTGGCTTACCGCAAAATTCAACGATCGCCGTGCCGACAATTTCATTCTTTCGGCGTGCAACCAGCAGTCGCTTTTTGCCGCTGGCGAGGCAGGTAACGATCTCGTCCCAGAACTGCTTCATGGGCTCAGGGTCATGGCTGATAAAGCCAATACTGGCCCCCAATGCCACACAGGCGCTCAATACCTTGTATAATTCATCCCGGGCTTTGTCGGCCGCTTCTGCCGTCAGCAGCGAATAGGTAACAGAGGTCATAGGTAGCAGGTCGTCCTGTAAATCGTGCTTTGGCGGCACGTGAATTAACGGGTAAACTATATTTACAACGCGCAACGGAACCTGAATGCTTTCCGGCTCGTTTTAACAAGATATACGATGCCGTGCAGCGCCCGGCAAGTTGTACAAGAAAATAATAGTTGTACAACAATGAAGAGTTGGTTAGGCTCGGGGGAGTCAAACAGGTTTAAGGAAAGGCATGGCTTTATACAGTATTGGTGACGTCGCCGAACGCTGTCGGATAAACCCTGTTACGCTACGCGCGTGGCAGCGCCGCTACGGTTTGCTCAAACCGCAGCGTACCGAAGGCGGCCATCGTCAATTTGATGATGAAGATATACAGCGTATTGAAGAGATTAAACGCTGGATAGAGAGTGGCGTACCGGTCGGTAAAGTTAAAGCGCTGCTCGAAGGTGAGAGCGTTAACGCGCATGACGGCTGGATGACGCTGCAGGAAGAGATGATGGCGGTACTGCGACATGTCAGGCCCGCGAAGCTCCGGGCGAAAGTTGCGACCGCCGGTCGGGAGCATCCGGCAACGGCGTTGATCGATCATGTTTTTATCCCTATCCGTCAGCGTCTGAACCTGGATCAAAACACTGCCAGAACCATGTGCAGCCTGCTTGACGGCATCCTGATCGATTACGTGACCTTTTGCCTGGCGGGCAGCCGCAAGAAGACCGGTAAGGACGCGCTGATTATCGGCTGGGGCACGGAAGATCGCACCCGCATCTGGCTGGAAGCCTGGCGTTTATCCCAGCAGGGCTGGCGTATGGAAGTCCTGCCCGAACCGCTGGAACTGCCGCGCCCCGAGCTTTTCCCCGGTCAGCAGCTGTTTATTTTTACCGGTAAACCTCTGACGCGCCGCCAGCAGGAGCAGATAGTGCACTGGCAGGAGCAGGGCTACGCCGTGACCCATCAGGCCGGTTAATTTATCATTGCCAGCATCCTGCTGGCTCCGCTTTTTTCTCCTGATAAAATCCGCAAAGGCTTAACGTTCGCTAATCAAAAGCGATATACTTTGCTCTCTTTTTCACGGCAGGCGGATCACGGTATGAACTGGCAGAAAATCGGCGTAATTTTTATCTTCTTAATGATGGCGCTGGGCGGTATCGGCGGCGTCATGCTGACCGGCTACACCATCCTTATCCGCGCTTAATTCGCCGTAGCAGGCGCTCGAAAAGGCGGTCCGTTAAGATCGCCAGCAGCGCTACCAGGCAGGCTCCCTGCAGGATATAGGCGGTATTAAATCCGCTCAGGCCGATGATAACCGGCGATCCCAGCGTGTTGGCGCCCACTGTCGAGGCGATCGTTGCCGTGCCAATGTTAACAATGACCGAGGTGCGGATCCCGGCCAGGATCACTGGCGCAGCCAGCGGCAATTCTACGTTAAACAGGATTTGCCGCGGACTCATGCCAACCCCTGCGGCCACCTCTCGCAACGTTGACGGCACCGCACCGATCCCGGCCAGCGTGCCCTGTAAAATCGGCAGCAGACCATACAGCAGCAGCGCAACCAGGGCTGGCTGCTCGCCAAAGCCGATGACCGGCACCGCCAGCGCCAGCACGGCAACCGGTGGAAAAGTTTGCCCTGCAGCTACCAGCGTTTCCACCACCGAGCGAAACGCCTTCCCCGCCTGACGAGTAACCGCAATCCCCGCGCCCAACCCGATGACCACCGCAGCAAAGCTGGATAAAGCCACCAGCCGGATATGTGCCAGCGTCAGTCGGATAAAGCTTTCCTGCTGGTAAAGCGGTCTGTCGAGCTGGGGAAAAGCGCGTGCGAACAGTGGGCCGCTATAGGGCATCAGCAGCAGCAGCGCCACGAACAGCAACACCAGCCAGAGAAGCGGATCGCGGAGCAGGCGCATGTTATTGCTGCCTCTGCCGCAGCAAATCGGCAAAATGCAGCACGCCGAGCGGCTGTTGATTTCTGTCCCGCACCGCCAGCCGGTCGGTACCGCGTGCAATAAACAGCGACAGAGCTTCACGCAGCGTCAGCGTTTCCGCAATACTCTCTTCCTCCAGCCATTCGCCGCGCCGGGCCGCCTCACCCACCAGCCCCAGCGAGAGCAAACGAATCCCCCACTCGCTTTGGCCGAAAAAGCGACGGACGAAATCGTTGACCGGCTTGGTCAGCAGCGCCGTCGGCGTGCCCTGTTGCACCACTTTGCCGCCGTCCATTAACACCAGCCGGTCGGCCAACGCCAGCGCCTCATCAATATCGTGCGTGACCAGCACTATCGTCTTGCCGGAAAGGCGATGGATCCGGGCAATTTCCTGCTGAAGCGTGGCGCGAGTGACCGGATCGAGCGCGCCGAACGGTTCGTCCATCAATAACACTTCCGGATCGGCCGCCAGCGCCCTCGCTACGCCAATGCGCTGCTGTTGCCCGCCGGAAAGCTGATGCGGATAGCGATCGCGGTAAGCCTCCTCCATATTTAATAAGGCCAACAGCTCGCTGACGCGCGCGTCAATTTGGGGCCGGCTCCAACCCAGCAAGGTCGGGACAGTGGCGATATTTCTCTCTACCGTCCAGTGGGGGAAAAGCCCCGTGGACTGGATAACATACCCCATCCGGCGGCGCAGCGCCTGTGGGTCGAAGCGGCGTATCTCTTCCCCACCAAAGCGTATCGCGCCTTTATCGTGTTCGACCAGGCGATTGATCATTTTCAGCGTGGTCGATTTCCCGCAGCCGGACGTGCCGATAAGGACGGTAAATTCGCCTTTGGCGATATGCAGCGTCAGGTCGCTGACCGCCGCCTTGCCCGCAAAATATTTACTCACTTCGTTGAATTCAATCACGGCGTTGTGTCCCGGTGACGGAAAGTAAAAGCTTAAACAGGGCATCCACCGCCACCGCCAGCGCGATAACAGGGACCACCCCCAGCATGACC
>NZ_DALZCD010000236.1:0-6833 GCF_031978025.1 Erwinia sp. | reverse complement strand
TGATCACAGCAGTTGGCGTGGTGTCATCGCCTGGCGTTGGTTCCGGGGTCGGTTCCGGCGTTGGTTCTGGAGTCGGTTCCGGCGTTGGTTCTGGAGTCGGTTCCGGGGTCGGTTCTGGAGTTGGTTCTGGTGTTGGGTTTTCACCATCTATATTGATACCTTTAAAATAGAAAGGCGACATATCAATTTTCTGCTGCACAATCTCACAGCCCATACCTTCACGACCGGCGTTAACCAGTAGACCGTTATCGTTATCGATGGTCCAGGTGAACAGACCACCCAGGCCTTTTTCGATCACGTAACGCGCTTTTTCACGTACGGTGCGTGGTGTATCAATAGAGTGGAAAACTTTAGAGGTTGGGCTGTACAGGTAATCTGCACAGGCTTCGTCATCGGTATAAACGTTATAACCGTTGCGGCCGCACTGGTTTTCCAGATCCAGGTAGTTGCTGATGACGTCATAGTATTCAACGCAGCCGGATTCGAATGTACCTGGCATAGTGCCTGTGCCATCGTATGTCCCTTCCAGTGGTGAGAAGGATGTGATGTCACCGCCTTTCGCACTGCGCGAATAACCGGCGTAACCAATATTAATAGCTTCAGGATTCACACCCAGAGTCAGCAGATACTCAACGGCTTCTTCCAGACTGTAGGTGGTGTTTTTGGTTTTATACAGGTTAGCGTGATGATCCAGACCTGCCGCCCAAGGCGTACCGAAGAAGTCATAAGTCATCAGGTTAATGCCCTGCAGGCCCACTTCCAGCAGACCTTTGATATTGGAATGCTGAAGCACATCTACGTTAGCAGAAGAAGCAATACTGATTTTTACATGGCCCATGCCGTTTGCCTGCAGCGCCTTGTTCAGGGTGCCGATCAGCTTAACGTAGTTCGCGCCGTCTTCCGGGCCATATGGGTTACCGGCACCGGCTGCATTTGGATATTCCCAGTCAATATCAATTTCAGAGAACATGGGAAAACGCTTGATGAAATCAATAATGCTGGCGACCAGCGTATCGATTGCGCTCTGGCTTTTCGCCAGCTCGTGGAAGATTTCACTCATGGTCCAGCCACCGAGGCTGAATGAGAGCGCCAGGTCATGACCCTGCGCTTTCGCTTTCTTCTGCAGATCGCGCATCGCGCCCAGCACACCTTGCAGGTTAGGGTGATTCTGATAAAAACAGTCACCTTCGCCATCGGCCGGATAAGTAGTACCCGGACCAAATCCGAACGCTTTCCAACCACTGAAACCGCAGTTAACGTAAGCCTGACAGTCGGCCCACGGATCCAGAATGGTCATTTCATACAATTTTTTACCGGTCCAGGCTGCTGCCTTATCGATGTGTTGTTTATTAACACCTTTATCACCAACGATACCGATAAAGCCAAAAATAATTTTATCGTAAGCAGTCGGATCCAGTTTAGTGATATCAATACCACGTCCACGCCGATTTTTAGGGATAGCGCCACTATTCTCATTCTGGCGCTGATCGTATTGCGCCCATTCGGTGTAGTAACCAAACACTTTTGGTTTGCCCGCTGTTTTATATTTGTTATATACACGTTGCGCTACACGGCCAGAAGTATAACTAAATTCTGAAGTATTGGTTTTTGGATCAAAACCATCATTCTGATATGACTGCTCAGTCAGGGTATCTCTCTGAACTAACTTACTCATGGTGAATCCTTATCAGGTAAAAGTTAACTGCAGTTTATGCCAATGGCTATCCATGGCAGACAGACTTTGCCCCGACACAAAAAGACTTGCCAGTTACAAATAAAGAATAACCCTTGTTTTCTCGCTTTATTTTTATGAGAAACATGAATAATCGATATATCCCTGAACAGGGCGACACACCAGATAGTGATATCGATGGGCCTCTACCCGTAAGGCCACACTCTCTTTTATCAATGGTAGATAAACAATAATTAGAATCTCTCGTAACATAGCATACGGCCCAACCGCTTCAGACCCTTTACTGACGCGGTTGAGCACCTTTCAGCCCCCACTTTTTACAATCCACCTGCTAATAATTACAATCCAATATTGTCTTTTCTACTGTTATATTCCTGCCACCAAAAGAAGAAGAAACGAGCAGAACGACAACTGCTAAAAATAATATATCCTGAAACAAACATTAATCAGAACTTGTAGAGACTGTGCGGGTCTTTTTACTAAATAATTTTTAAATCCATTACGAGTCATCCCACTAAACAGGTTAAGGTCATGAACGAAGAAATTTACCTCGGTAATAATATTTATTTTTCAGAAGAAAGAAATCATTTAATTAACGGCAATATTACATTAACCATTAGCGAAAAAGAGAAAAAATTACTGAGCTTTTTCCTTCGTAATCCAGAAAAAGAACTCACAAAAAACCATTTGATTACGGCAACCTGGGAGAATCGGGCCGCTACTATTGATGATGCTAATCTGACTCAGCTGATCTATAAAATACGCCGTGATTTAGCCGCAGTAAATCTCAGGAACTGTATTAAAACCCTCCCTGGAAAAGGCTATATTTATATTCCGGAAAAAAACAAAGCCGTGCAGGAACACGTTATAGAGGAAGCTATCGGCAGCAAGACTGAATGCTTCATCTGCTCAGCGTTAACTATCACAGCAGTCGTGATGGCATTTTGTACGCTTTGCTTCTTTTTGTGGCATAACTGAAGCATTATTGTTCAGTTTAATTACAACATTAAATGTAAGCTGATTACTAAGCGACTTTCGTTCAGTCAGATATACCTTAGTGACTTCAACAATAAAAAAATGCCAGACAGAAAACTGCCTGGCATTTCTGCTTAAACCTGAATTACATCGCTTTTTTGGTCAACTCGATCACGCGCAGTTTGGCGATCGCTTTAGCCAGTTCAGCCGACGCGGCAGCAAAATCCACATCGCCGTGAGAGCCACTCATGTGCTCCTCGGCTTTGCGTTTCGCTTCCATCGCACGGGCCTCGTCGAGGTCAGTTCCGCGAATCGCTGTATCAGCCAGCACGGTAGCCGCGCCTGGCTGGACTTCCAACATGCCGCCGGAGAGATAGATATACTCTTCGTCACCCTGTTCTTTAACGATGCGAACCATACCAGGTTTAATGGCGGTCAGCAGCGGGGCGTGTCCAGGATGGATACCCAGTTCGCCTTCGCTACCTGACACCTGGATACGCTGTACAGTGCCAGAGAACATCTGCTGTTCTGCACTAACTACGTCCAGGTGAAAAGTCATAGCCATAATTAACCTCCCGGGAAACCGTTATTACAGTTTCTTCGCTTTTTCCACGGCTTCTTCGATGGAACCAACCATGTAGAAAGCCTGCTCTGGCAGATGGTCGAATTCGCCGTCCATGATGCCTTTAAAGCCACGGATGGTATCTTTCAGCGACACATACTTGCCCGGAGAACCGGTGAAGACTTCTGCCACAAAGAACGGCTGAGACAGGAAGCGCTGCATCTTACGAGAGCGAGCAACCACCAACTTGTCATCTTCAGACAGCTCGTCCATCCCGAGGATAGCGATGATGTCTTTCAGTTCCTGGTAACGCTGCAGCAGAGACTGGACGCCACGAGCCACGTCGTAGTGTTCCTGACCCACAACCAGCGGATCCAGCTGACGGCTGGTAGAATCCAGTGGATCAACCGCCGGGTAGATACCCAGAGACGCGATCTGACGGCTCAGTACCACGGTTGCATCTAAGTGAGCAAAGGTGGTGGCTGGCGATGGGTCAGTCAAGTCATCCGCAGGGACGTAAACGGCCTGTACGGAGGTGATAGAACCGGTTTTGGTTGAGGTGATACGTTCCTGCAGAACGCCCATCTCTTCCGCCAGCGTTGGCTGGTAGCCTACCGCTGATGGCATACGACCCAGCAGCGCGGACACTTCGGTACCGGCCAGGGTGTAACGATAGATGTTATCGATGAACAGCAGAACGTCACGACCTTCATCACGGAATTTTTCCGCCATGGTCAGGCCAGTCAGGGCAACGCGCAGGCGGTTTCCTGGTGGCTCGTTCATCTGGCCGTAGACCAGAGAAACTTTGTCGATAACGTTAGAGTCGGTCATTTCGTGGTAGAAGTCGTTACCTTCACGGGTACGCTCGCCCACACCAGCAAACACGGAGAAACCTGAGTGCTCAGCCGCAATGTTACGGATCAGCTCCATCATGTTTACGGTTTTACCTACACCCGCGCCGCCGAACAGACCCACTTTACCGCCCTTCGCGAACGGACACATCAGGTCGATTACCTTGATACCGGTTTCCAGCAGCTCCTGAGAGTTGGACTGGTCTTCGTATGAAGGTGCAGAACGGTGGATCGCCCAACGCTCTTCTTCGCCGATGTCGCCTTTCATGTCGATTGGCTCGCCCAGCACGTTCATGATACGGCCAAGCGTCGCGGTTCCTACCGGTACTTCGATTGGGTGCGCAAGGTCAGCTACTTCCAGACCGCGCTTCAGGCCGTCAGAAGAACCCATTGCGATAGCGCGAACCACGCCACCACCCAGCTGCTGCTGTACTTCCAGCACCAGACGGGCATCACCATTTTTAGTCTCAAGCGCGCTGTACACTTGTGGTACTGCGTCCTGAGGAAATTCGACGTCAACAACGGCGCCGATTACCTGGACAATTTTTCCAGTAGCCATCTTGAATCCTCTACCTAATTCATTAAACCTGGTTAAACCGCGGAGGCTCCACCGACAATCTCGGTAAGTTCCTGGGTGATGCTGGCCTGACGAGCTTTGTTGTATACCAACTGCAGCTCTTTGATCAGGTTTCCGCCGTTGTCGGTCGCAGCTTTCATCGCCACCATACGCGCGGCCTGCTCGCTGGCCAGGTTTTCTACAACACCCTGGTAAACCTGAGACTCGACGTAGCGACGCAGTAACGTGTCCAGCAGCGCTTTCGGATCCGGTTCATACAGATAATCCCAGGTGCTCTTTTTCACTACGCCATCTTCCGGATCTGCTGGCGGTAACGGCAGCAGCTGGACGATTTGCGGAGACTGGGACATGGTGTTGATAAATTTGTTGCTGACGACATAGAGCTTGTCGATACGACCTTCGTCGTAAGCCTGCAGCATGACTTTTACCGGGCCAATCAGATCGGACAGGGAAGGCTTGTCGCCCATGCCCGTAACCTGAGCAACCACGTTGCCGCCGACAGCGCCGAAAAACGAAAGACCTTTGGAGCCGATAATCGCCAGATCGCTCTCGACGCCTTTATCCGCCCAGCCTTTCATATCAGCCAGCACTCTTTTGAACAGGTTAATGTTCAAACCACCACAAAGCCCGCGGTCGGTAGACACGACCAGGTAGCCGACGCGCTTAACGTCGCGCTCCTCCAGGTAAGGGTGCTTGTATTCCAGATTGCCTAACGCAATGTGACCAATCACTTTGCGCATGGTCTCTGCATAAGGACGGCTGGCCGCCATGCGTTCCTGCGATTTACGCATTTTGGAGGCGGCGACCATTTCCATCGCTTTGGTGATCTTTTGCGTATTTTGAACGCTTCCGATCTTACTACGTATCTCTTTTGCGCCGGCCATAAGCTTCTCCTCAAAGCCTTGCGGCCTGCCCCGGAAGGGACAAGCCGCCAGACATTACCAGGACTGGGTTTTCTTGAACGTTTCGAGCAGAGCTTTCAGCTTCGCTTCGATATCGTTGTTGTAGTTACCCGCCTGGTTGATTTCAGCCATCAGCTCGCTGTGGTCGCGATCTGCATAGGCCAGAAGCGCTGCTTCGAAGCTGCCGATTTTCGCCAGCTCAACGTCGTTCAGGAAGCCACGCTCGGCAGCAAACAGCACCAGACCCTGCTGCGCTACGGACATCGGCGCATACTGTTTCTGTTTCAGCAGCTCGGTCACTTTCTGACCGTGGCTCAGCTGTTTACGGGTTGCTTCGTCCAGATCGGAAGCGAACTGAGAGAACGCTGCCAGTTCACGATACTGTGCCAGTGCGGTACGGATACCACCGGACAGTTTCTTGATGATCTTGGTCTGAGCAGCACCACCCACACGGGATACAGAGATCCCTGGGTTAACCGCCGGACGAATACCGGAGTTGAACAGGTTAGTTTCCAGGAAGATCTGACCATCGGTAATCGAGATTACGTTGGTCGGAACGAACGCGGAAACGTCGCCAGCCTGAGTTTCGATGATCGGCAGCGCGGTCAAAGAACCGGTTTTACCTTTCACTGCACCGTTAGTGAAACGCTCAACATAGTCGGCGCTCACGCGGGAAGCACGTTCCAGCAGACGGGAGTGGAGGTAGAACACGTCACCAGGGAAAGCTTCACGACCTGGCGGACGGCGCAGCAGCAGGGAAACCTGACGGTATGCAACAGCCTGCTTAGACAGGTCATCGTATACGATCAGCGCGTCTTCACCGCGGTCACGGAAGTATTCGCCCATGGCGCAACCTGCATACGGAGCCAGGTACTGCAGCGCAGCAGATTCAGAAGCGGTAGCGACAACTACGATGGTGTTAGCCAGCGCGTTGTGTTCTTCCAGCTTACGTACCACGTTAGCGATGGTAGAAGCTTTCTGGCCGATAGCCACGTACACGCACTTGATGCCGGAATCACGCTGGTTGATGATCGCATCGATCGCCATCGCGGTTTTACCGGTCTGACGGTCACCGATGATCAGCTCACGCTGGCCACGGCCGATTGGAATCATCGCATCCACAGACTTATAACCAGTCTGTACAGGCTGATCAACGGACTGACGGTCGATAACGCCTGGCGCAATCACTTCGATTGGCGAGAAGCCGTCGTTATCAATGGCGCCTTTGCCATCAATAGGTGCACCCAGGGTGTTCACCACACGACCCAGCAGG
>NZ_DALZCD010000235.1:0-6874 GCF_031978025.1 Erwinia sp. | reverse complement strand
ACGTGCAGTGGCCCTGCACCACGCTGGAAAGCCCCGGTACGCCCTATCTTTATCAGGACAATCGTTTTACTACCCCTACCGGTAAAGGTCAGCTTTTTGCTGCGCCGTGGCGTGCGCCAGCCGAGGTGCCGGATGAAGCGTACCCGCTGGTTCTCTGTACCGTGCGTGAGGTCGGCCACTATTCCTGCCGCTCGATGACCGGCAACTGTTCCGCGCTGCAGACGCTGGCCGATGAACCGGGTTTTGTGCAGATCAACCCGCAGGATGCGCAGGCGCTGGGCATCCGCGATGGGCAACTGGTGTGGGTCAGCTCCCGCCGCGGTAAAGTCATTTCACGTGCCAACCACAACGAGCGTATTAACGTGGGCGCAGTGTACATGACCTATCAATGGTGGATCGGGGCCTGTAACGAACTGACTCAGGAAAACCTGGACCCTATTTCCAAAACGCCGGAAACCAAATACTGCGCGGTGAAGGTTGAGCGCATTGCCGATCAGCCCTGGGCAGAGAATTACGCCCGGCAAACCTACAGTGAGATGAAAGCGCGCCTGCGCAGTGCGGTAGATGACGCGACGCCGATGACCGTAACCGATTAAGCACTGTAACCATGCGGCCATATCGGGAGCCATAACGGACAGGGCATACCGGATTCAGGGCCGCAAAGGTTCAGGCTTAGCTGATTCAGGACCGGGCAGCCCGGTCCTTCAGGAACTGACTATGTCTGCTTCAGGAGTCTCTGTTCGCGTCAGCGGCAAGGTGCAGGGCGTCGGCTTTCGGCCTTTCGTCTGGCAGTTAGCCAACCGGCTACAGCTACGCGGCGAAGTCTGCAACGACAGCGCGGGCGTAGAAATACGTCTGCTTCAGTCTGCCGCCGTCCCCGTTTTTATCGAGCGGCTCCGCCAGGAACCGCCGCCGCTGGCGCGGATCGACAGCCTTACTATTCAGCCCTTTACCTGGCCGTCTTCGCCGCAGATTTTCACTATCGCGGCAAGCCAGCAGGGCCCGATGATGACCGAGGTTGCCCCTGATGCGGCAACCTGCCCGGCTTGCCAGCAGGAGATCCTGCACGCGGGCAATCGTCGTTCGGGCTATGCCTTTACTAACTGTACCCACTGCGGTCCGCGTTTTACGCTAATCCGCACGATGCCCTACGACCGTTCAGGCACCAGCATGGCCTCGTTTCGCCTTTGCCCCGCCTGTCAGCAGGAGTATCAGGATCCGGCCGACCGTCGCTTTCATGCCCAGCCCATCGCCTGCCCGCAGTGCGGGCCACAGCTTTTTGCCACTGGGCAGGATGGCGTGCCGCTGGCCCGAGAGAATGCGGCAATCGACTACGCTGCAACTGCGCTGCTGGCAGGCAAAATTGTGGCGATTAAAGGACTCGGTGGCTTTCATCTTGCCTGTGATGCCACGCAGCAGCAGGCCGTCAGGCGTTTGCGTCTGCGCAAACGGCGGCCGTCCAAACCGCTGGCGGTGATGCTGCCGGAGATAAGCTGGCTGGCACGGTGCGGCAAGAGCCATCAGACGATACAAGACCTGCTGCTCTCTGCCGCCGCGCCCATTGTGCTGACGGAAAAAAGCGCCACCTCGCCACTGTGTGCCGCCATTGCGCCCGGGCTGGATGAAACCGGATTAATGTTGCCGTTTACGCCGCTGCATCATTTGCTGATGCAGGCCTGCCGGAAACCGCTGGTGATGACCTCGGGCAATGCTGCCGACCGGGCGCCCGCGCTGACTAACGAAGAGGCGCTGAGCCAGCTGGACGGCATTGCGGATATCTGGCTGCTGCACGATCGCGACATTATCCAGCGGGCTGATGATTCGCTGGTTCGCATGGGGCCGCAGGGCGTTGAAACGCTGCGCCGTGCCCGGGGCTATGTGCCAGATGCAATCGTGCTGCCTGTGGGTCTGACGGCCCGTTCGCCGCTGCTGGCGATGGGCGGCGATCTGAAAAACACTTTCTGTCTGGTGCAGGGCGAGCGGGCTATTCTCAGCACGCATTTCGGCTCGCTGGCCAACAGCGATATTGCGTGCCAGCAGCAGCAGGCCATCGCCCACTTCCGGCAGCTGTATCACTGCACGCCCGAGACAATCGTGCAGGATGCGCACCCCGCTTACCTCAGCAGTCCGCCAGGCGCCCGGCCTGTTCTGGAGGTGCTGCATCATCATGCCCATATTGCCGCCTGCCTGGCTGAACATCACTGGCCGCTGGCGCGGGGGCCGGTCATCGGCCTGGCGCTGGACGGGCTGGGCTATGGCGAAAGCGGTGCGCTATGGGGCGGCGAGTGCCTGCTGGTCGATTATCAGCACTGTCAGCATCTCGGCGGGCTGCCTGCCGTTGCGCTGCCTGGCGGCGATCGTGCGGCACGAGAGCCCTGGCGCAACCTGCTGGCGCACTGGCAGGCGTTTGTCCCGGGCTGGCAGCAGCGGCCAGAGGCGAAGAGGCTGCTGGACAAGCCCTGGCAGCCGCTTGCACGGGCGATTATCGCTGGCGTGAACTCGCCGCTGGCCTCTTCCTGCGGACGTCTGTTTGACGCTGTCGCCGCCGCGCTGGGCTGCGCACCCGATGTGCTTGGCTGGGAAGGAGAAGCCGCCTGTCGCCTTGAAGCTATGGCCAGGCAGGCAGAAGGCCTACGCCATCCCATTACGTTGCCGCTGCGCCATATGGAAACAGGCACGGGCCTGGATCTGGCCGTTTTCTGGCAGCAGTGGCTTGACTGGCAGGCCGCACCGGAGGCTCGCGCTTTTGCCTTTCACGATGCGCTGGCCCAGGGGTTTGCCGCTCTGGCCCTTTACCACGCCGGGAAAACCGGTACAGACACCGTCGCTGTCGGCGGTGGTGTCCTGCAGTCACGCCTGATGCGCCAGCTTTTGCCGCGCTATTTATCTCCTCTTCACGTGCTGATGCCGCAGCGTGTTCCGGCCGGTGATGGTGGCCTGGCGTTGGGTCAGGCCGTTATCGCCTGCGCTCGCTTGCAGGACCAGACTTCCTCTGTTGTTAGCAAGGATCGTTATGATTAACTGTGCTTTTTTTCGTCCCCATCGCCGGGCTTTCTGGCTGTTAAGCAGCCTGCTGGTAGTGAATTTGTTGGCCTGGGGCTGGGCGCTGGTGATGTTCCGCCACCACGCCACGCTGATTGCCGCGGCTGTGCTTGCCTATGGTTACGGCCTGCGCCATGCGGTAGATGCTGACCATATCGCCGCCATTGACAACGTGACCCGCAAACTGATGCAGCAAAATCAGCAGCCTGTGGCCGTCGGCGTTTTCTTCTCGCTCGGGCATTCCAGCATCGTGGTGCTGGCATGCGTAGCGATTGCCGCGGCCTCTCTGCTATCCGGCAGCGAAATTGGCTGGCTGCATCACTACGGCAGCGTCATCGGCACACTGGTTTCCGCGCTTTTTTTGTTACTGATGGCGCTGTTGAATACGCTGATCCTGCGTGATGTGTATCGCCGTTTTCAGCAGGTGAAGCAGAAAAAAACGTTCAGCGTTCAGCCCGTCTTCCAGGGCGGCTTAATGAGCAGGCTATTTGGCCGGGCCTTTAATCTGGTGAATAAAAGCTGGCAGATGTATCTGGTCGGTTTTTTATTCGGCCTCGGCTTTGATACGGCAACGGAAATCGGCCTGCTCGGTCTCTCGGCGGCAGGTGCCTCCAGCGGCATGTCGGTCTGGAGCATCCTGATATTTCCGGCCCTGTTTGCCAGCGGCATGGCGCTGGTAGATTCGCTGGATAATTTTATGATGGTGGGGGCTTATGGCTGGGCGTTTAAGCAGCCGGTGCGCAAGCTCTACTATAACATGATGATTACGGCGACCAGCGTGCTGATAGCCTTGCTGATTGGCGGCCTGGAAGCGTTGGGATTGTTAGCGGAGAAGCTGGACCTGCACGGGCGCGTGTGGACGGCCGTGGCAACGTTGAACGGTAATATGGGCAGCGTCGGCTACCTTTGCGTGGCCATTTTTGTCGCCGCCTGGGGATTCTCGGTAGTGAATTACCGGCGCAAAAATTATGATGCGTTAAATCTTCCTCAGGCGTAACCACGCGTTATCGATTAACAGGCGCACCGACAATTGCCCATCAACGCAATCGCTTTTATGGAGCGTGACGCTTGCGCCAGGCCAACCATTATGGAGCGTAATGCAGGCGTGCCAGGCCATGCACGCTTATGCGCCAAAACAATCGCTTTATACCGCGTGACGTTTGCTGGTTAAACCAACCACGCTTGCGCGCCAAAACAATTGCTTTTATATCGGGGACGCTGGTGTGCCACAACAACCGCTTTTGCGCCGTGTGGTGCCTGTTTGCCGTTCGCAGTTTCGGGGCAGTTTTTTGGCGACTTGCGCGTGATAAACGCGTGGCTAAAGCGTACCGATAAAGCTCAGGCTGACAGGAAGTTTGCCTGAAACCTGTCCCGGCCTTCAGGCACTCCACCTGTCAGCGTGCCAATAGCAGGGGCAGGGATCCTTTTTAAAAGTCTCTCCCCCGCCTCCAGGCGCTACGCGCTTACCGTAAAGCCCAGCATCATGCCGGTATCTTCATGTTCCAGCAGATGACAGTGCGCCATATAGGCCCGGTCACGGTCCGCAAGATGATCAAAGCGCACCAGCACCTCGCTACGCCAGCCTTCCACACGAACCGTATCTTTCCAGCCGCTGCGATGGGGGGCGGGTGGCTTGCCGTTTTCAGAAACAATCCGAAACTGCGTACCGTGAATATGGAACGGGTGCAGCATCTCGTCACCCTCGCCGGAAATCGTCCACTTCTCCGTCATGCCCTGCTTCACATCGAAAGCTGGTTTGGTCATGTCGAAGGCAACCCCATTGATCTTATTGCCGTTATGGAAATCGTACCCCTCCGGCTGCTGATGCGCACCGCTTGCTGAATGCGCCATCGTGTGATCCGCGCCGCCGCCCCTGTGTGCATCGCTTTGCATGCCCGCCATCGCCGCGGGGTTCTCCATGTTCTGCATCGATTCGCCGTCGTGCGCATCGCCGCTCATGCCGGCCATGGCCGCGTGACCGTATCGTTGCATCAGCGCTACCATGCCGCGACGGTCCAGCTCGGGATCCATAGACAGCTGCAGCCAGCGGTTTTTCAGACCAGACTGTGCGGGCAGCGGTGGCACGTCCACCAGCTTATCCGGCAGCGATCCGCTGGCCATCACCCGCAGCGGCTGGATACTCAGCAGCGGCAGCGGCTGATTGAAAGGCGCCAGCGACATACCCATCTGCCGCACCGGCAGCGTCTGGAGATCAAATGGCTTGCCGTCCAGCGTGTCGACCAGCACCTCGAAGCGTTCGCCCGGCATCATCGACAGCGCAGTCACTTTCACCGGCTCGCTCAGCAGCCCGCCGTCGCCGCCAATCACGTAGAGCGGGCGCCGATCGCTGGCGACGATATTCAGCGAACGGGCGTTGCAGCCGTTAAGCAACCGCAGCCGTAACCAGCCGCGCGGCACGGCATGTTGCGGATAAATCGCGCCGTTGGTCAGCATCGTGTTACCAAACCAGCCTACGGCGGCGCTCATGACGTCCAGCTCGTAGTCAATCTTGCCACCATCCACCGACAGCTTTTTATCCTGTAGGATCACCGGGATATCGTCGATACCCCAAATTTTTGGCAGCAGCAGTTTCTCTGTCGCCTCGTCTTTTAAGATAACCAGCCCGGCCAGGCCCTGTGCAACCTGATACCCGGAACGGCCATGCTGATGAGGATGGAACCAACAGGTCGCGCCGGGCTGATCGGGGGTAAAGCTGACGGTGCGTACGGCGCCGGGCGCGATCTGCGCCTGCGGGCCGCCGTCCACTTCACCCGGTAATTCCAGCCCATGCCAGTGAACCGTCGTGGCTTCTGGCAGGTTATTACGTAGGTTCAGCGTCACCCGCTTGCCGCGCTCCAGCACAATCGCCGGGCCGAGCAGGCTGCCGTTATAACCCCAGGTCGGCACCGTTTTGTCCAGCCAGCGGGTACTGCCCTGCTGCGCCGTTACGGTCATCTCGCCTCGCGCATCCGGCATCAATAGAGCAGGAATGGGCAGCTCGGGGCGCTGTTGCGCCGCCATCAGCGATCGGCTCCATAGCGGTAATGCACTGGCCGCGCCCAGCGCGGCGCTCAGCTTCATAAAATGACGACGTTGCATCAATTCTTCCTTAACCCGGCTCGTAGTGATTACCGCAGCATAAACCCTTCCCCCAAGGGAAGGTCAAGTTTCCCCTCTGCGCCCACTAAAATAGCCCTTTAAGGATATTTCTCTGCTGAAATTGACTGTCGGCGGCCAGTAACTGTGCTAACGTCAGAGTATTGACATCTTTTGAGTACAGTTATGAAGAAAAGCATCAAGGCTCTGTTGTTACTGAGTCTGTTTGGCTTCTCATCGACAAGTTTTGCGCTGAGCGAGTCGGAAGCGGAGGATCTGGCGGATCTGACCGCTGTTTTTGTTTATCTGAAAAACGATTGTGGCTATCAGGATCTGCCGGATGCGCAGATCCGTCGTGCGCTGGTCTTTTTCGCCCGCCAGAACCGCTGGGATCTGAGCAACTACAGCAGCTTTAATATGAAATCGCTGGGCGCGGACAGCTATCGCGATTTAAGCGGCATCGCCGTGCCCAACGACACCAAGTGCAAATCACTGGCCCGCGATTCGCTCAGCCTGCTTGCCTACGTGAAGTAAACCCCGCCGTTTTCCGCCGCCAGTTTGACCGTGCAAGCACGGTCAGAGTTGGCTATCATATTGCGCCCATTTTTCGTGGCTGCGATCACCAGGAGAGCCGTACCATGGCCGAAAAAGAGATGTGGTATGAAACGCTTCATACCGGTTTTGGGCAGTATTTTGCTGTCGATAAAATTTTATACCGCGAACAGACCGAACATCA
>NZ_DALZCD010000234.1:0-6875 GCF_031978025.1 Erwinia sp. | reverse complement strand
TTATAAATGGCCTCACCCGGCGCCGTATGACAGCGAAGCAGCACGCTTTCACCTTCATAGGCAGGCGCAAGCTTGCGCAGATCGTTAAAAGTGGCAACGCTTTTCGTCTGTACATCATTAACAGTAGTAGTCATTTTTTTCTCCAGTGAAAAATGGTTTTAATTAATCAGGCGGATTAATTCATCAAAAATTTCATATTAAATAGTTTTTTTAATATGGCGAAGCATTCTTAAATTCTTAAGTGCGCCTGTTTTCTTTTTTAGCATGGGGAATTCGTTACGAATATCGGTTTTTTCGATAATGGTTAATATTCTTTCTTAGGTGTTGTTTTTGGGTTTTTTTATTTTTTGGCAAGGCATTTCTGGTGGTGATTTATCTCAGTTTGTCTCCTAAGAATAATCTTATCTGTAATAAAAGTAAGCGGGTGCTTACCTTCTTTAATTAGCTCGCGTATTTGGATGGCCTTTTTAATGAACTTTCTGTGGTTTCCTGCCACTCAGCTCTAAACAGCAACCCGAAAGATGTAACGCTATGTGGAACAACGTCCTTTATGATGGCTATCACTTTATTCTGGCGCTGACGTTGGCGATGGCGCGCATTTTTCCCTGCCTGCTGCTATCGCCGGTGTTCTCCTTTAATGCCATCAAAGGCGGCTTGCGTTCCGGTATCGTACTGGCGCTGGCGCTGCTCCCTGCGCCCATGATCCAGCAGCAGCTGGCGGCAGAGGATCCTTCGCTGTTTCTGCTGGCGGCGCTGGCGTTGAAGGAAGTGATAATCGGGGTAACGATTGGTCTGCTGATGGCGATGCCGTTCTGGCTGTTTGAATCGGTGGGCGCGCTGTTTGATAACCAGCGCGGTGCGCTGACGGGCGGCCAGCTCAATCCGCAACTCGGGCCGGACGCCACGCCGCTCGGCTTTTTGATGCAGCAATCCATTATCCTGCTGCTGGTGGTCGGGCTGGGCCTGTCGACTATCACTCAGATTATCTGGGACAGCTACGGCCTCTGGTCGCCTTTGCAGTGGTTGCCGCTGCCGGGCGAAGCCGGTCTGAAAGTCTACCTGGATCTGTTAAGCGGGATATTTACGCATATGGTGCTTTACGCCGGGCCGCTGGTGGCGCTGCTGCTGCTGGTGGATTTTAGCGTAGGGATCCTCAGTATCTATAGCCCGCAGCTGCAGGCTACCGTGCTGGCGATGCCTGCCAAGTGCCTGCTGGGAATGCTGTTCTTTGTGCTCTATCTGCCGATCCTGAATTACGTGGGGGGCGAGCGACTGTTCGATTTAAAAGATTTGGTGCCGCAGCTGGCGGACATTTTTGGTAAGAGTGCGCACTGATGGCTGAAAAAACCGAAGACGCCACGCCCCAAAAGCTCAAAGAGTCGCGTAAGAAGGGGCAGGTCGGTCAGACGCCGGATATCCCCAAATTGCTGATTTGCATAGGCGTAATGGAGACAATTTTTGCGCTCGTTGAGGGCGGAATGCAGCGGCTCGAAGCCATGATTATGCTGCCGCTCGCCCGACTTAACGATCCTTTCGGCCATGCCATGCAGGAGGTCATCACCAATGGGGTTATGGTGCTTTGTTATTTCTGCGGCATCGTCTGTTCGCTGATTTTTCTGCTGCGCGTTATCGGCGGCTGGCTTCAGTTCGGCCCGCTCTTTGCTACCGAGGCGCTGGCGCCAAAGTTCGATGCGATTAATCCCGTCGGCCATCTGAAAAGTATGTTTTCCGCCAAACAGCTGAGCACGCTGCTGACCAGCGTACTGAAGGCGATCGCCATTGGCTTTGTTTTTTACCTTGCGATTGAGCCTGACCTGGGGCCGCTGGCACAGCTGGCCTACGGCGACGATCTCAACGGCTTCTGGCAGGCGGTGCTGGCGCTGTTTATGAAAATCGTACGGGAAACGCTGTCGCTGCTGCTGGTGCTGAGCGCATTCGACTTTGGTCTGCAAAAATATTTCTTCCTTAAGCAACAGCGCATGAGCCATGAAGATATCCGTAATGAGTTCAAGCAGAGCGAAGGCGATCCGCATATGAAAGGGCACCGCAAATCGCTGTCTCACCAGATCCTTAATGAAGCGCCCAAACCGCCCAAAAAAGTGGCGGTGGAAGAGGCGGACATGGTGCTGGTCAACCCCACGCACTTTGCCGTCGGGCTTTACTATCGCCCCGGTGAAACGCCGTTGCCGCGCCTGCTGTTTAAAGCGGAAGGGTTGGATGCGCAGGAGATTATTGCGGAAGCCCAAAACCGGCAGATGCCGGTGATCCGGTTTGTCTGGCTGACCCGCACGCTGTACAGAACGGTCAAGGAAGGCGACTACATTCCGCGAGAAACGCTGAAGGCCGTTGCCCAGGTTTACCGACTGCTGAAAGAGCTGGAGGATCAGCAGCTGGATGAGGTAGTGGAAATCGAAGAGTAACCCTGCCTGCGTCGGATAAAGAACCGGCGACCCACAGATGTTTTAAGCCTTATTATCCGGCCTGAAAACGACTCTCTGAAAGCAAAATACGCAGCGCCGTCATGCGCGATAGCCAATAGATCGGCGGCACGGCTCTTCTCAGCCCAAATATCACCCTAAGAAACAGGGCGTGGATAGCCGTTATGCCTGGGAGCCAACAGCCCGGCGGCACGGCTCTTCTCAGCCCACATATCACCCTAAGAAACAGGGCGTGGACAGCCGTCATGCCTGGGAGCCAACAGCCCGGCGCACGGCTCTTCTCAGCCCAAATATCACCCTATGAAACAGGGTGTGGATAGCCGTCATGCCTGGGAGCCAACAGCCCGGCGGCACGGCTCTTCCGATCCTAAAGACCCCCCGCCTGAAATCCGGGCGCGTATATCCGAGCCGACGGGGTGTTGGCACCGTTGTTTAACGTCCCGAGGGCCAGCTTTTTGTTTGATGACTATAAGGAAGTGCGGTGAGTCGAAAGGCGGTGCCCATAAATACAGTGCATTGACCGACTATTTTTTAAAGGCATCGCCATTCGGAATCCTCTATTCGCCGCAAAAATGCCGGCCGCGTTGTTAACTCCCGCTCGTAATGGATCCTCTGTTTAACAGAGGCTCACAGGATAAAGGATTTACTAAAAAAAGCGCATCTGAGGTCGCGCGCGGCTTCCTCTTTTCGCCTTTCTGCGGGAGAAATGACAGGCGGCTTCCGATTCAGAGTGGTTAACCGGAAGAGGAAAACGGGTTACGCCATATCCGCCAGCGAATAGAGCGTACCGATAGCTTCCTGCGGCACTTCATTGCCCGTAAGCAGCAGGATAAGGAGCGGGGCGCCTTCGGGCGTAGCGGAAAGATAGCAGCCTTCATAACGATTGGGCGCCAGAAAGCGGCGCGTCAGCGCCTCACGCAACCGGAAAGGAGAGAAGGGGGCGGGCAGCAGCTGGAGCATCGGCACAGGATGCGTGTAAAAACGCAGCTCGTGACCGACGGGCTCTTGCCAGCTGCATGCCGCGCCGCGCTGCCATGCCGTTAAAAAAGCACGATGGGAATCCGTGCGGATCACTGGTTAACCGAAGCCTGTGAATAATCAAAGGGGCCGTTACGCATATCCGGCTGCCACCAGATAGTAATCGCCCGGTCGTCCGACACCGGGCGACAGGAGATATCGCTACAGCCTGCGAACTTAGGCTTTGCACAGGCGGTAAGCAGCATCGCCATCAGCAGGATCAGAACAGGTTTTTTCATTATCAGCCTCGTTATTGCGACAGCAGACGCGTGGTTTTTTCGCTACGGGTGGGCAGCGACACCGTTGCCGACTGCAGCAGCGACACGCGGCCCGGCCTGGCGGGCGCCTGGGTGTCGTAAGCCACATACACCTCGGTAGACTCGCCCGGTTGCAACCGGGTGTGCGGCCAGGCCGCTACGGCCAGCGTGCGATCGCCCCGGCAGAACGACTCGTCAAAGCGCGCCTCTTTCCCGCTGGTGTTGGTAATCACGCCGACAGAAATCTGCATCGCGTCATTGCCGTACCACTGCTGGCGGGTGCTGGTACGGAAAGCCAGCGGCACCGAGCAGAGCGAACCGAGCGGCAGCCCGGTCTGGTTAGGCTGTAGCCCGCCTGGCTGGCGGCTTTCGGCCAGATCCTGCATGGCATTTTCGATGGTACGCTTCATGTCGCCAAACTGATGGCGTCGGTTGATGTCCCGCAGCGTATCGTTGATCTGCGCGCTGTTTTCCGCATCCACATAGCGCGAAGGATCGACCTGGTCGCCAATCAGATGCGGCGTAATAATAAACAGCCGTTCGCGCTGAGAAGTGGTGCGATTATTGGAGGTAAACAGTTTGCCCAGCAGCGGGATTTTGCCCAGGATCGGCACGCGTTCTTCGTCATCGCCACTTTGCTTGGTGTGAAAACCGCCCATTACCAGCGACCTTTTCGCCTGCACCAGTGCCTGAGTGCTGATCACGCCGTTTTCCGTGCCCTGGGCGCTACCGTCCTGGTTTTTATCCAGCTTGCCGTCTTCCACATCGACTACCAGCTGCACGGCCGTTTTATCAGGATTGTCGCCAATGGAGCGAGGCGTGACGCGCAGGCTGGTTCCCGCCGTGACTTCCCGAATATCCGCTACCCGCTCGCCAATCGCGGTGATAAAGGCGGTATTGCTGAAATCGATGACGGCAGGCTGGTTTTCCAGCGTCAGCACCGACGGATTAGCAATAATCGAGGCGGTTCCTTCGCCTTCCAGCGCCTGTATATCGGCAAAAAAGCGGTTAAAATCGGTGACAAACAGGGTGCTGGCACCGCTTAACATAGACGCGCCCGCGCTGACGTTGCCAAACTGCCCGGACCAGTTGGTGGAAAGACGAGCCAGCTC
Source organism: Erwinia sp. (assembly GCF_031978025.1). Lineage (NCBI taxonomy): Bacteria > Pseudomonadati > Pseudomonadota > Gammaproteobacteria > Enterobacterales > Erwiniaceae > Erwinia > Erwinia sp. The sequence goes on along the minus strand of NZ_DALZCD010000234.1, from coordinate 2,051 downwards.
GTTGCGGTCGATATCCACGATCACCGCATCGATTTCAATCAGCTTCTGCGGCACGTCGATCATTTTGACCAGTTCCTGATACTCCGGACGCAGCTTTTTGTTGTCGCGCACCAGCAGCGTGTTATTACGTACGTCGGCCGAGACTTTCCCCTGGAGCGTTTTGCCCGGCTGCTGTTCATTGCTGCGGCCCATTCGGGTATTACGACCGATCATCTGTTCCATGATGCTACGGCTTTCATTCTGCATCGCCTGATAGGCACTGTCGCCACCGCCACCGCCACTCTGCGTGGTGGTGGCACCGTTGGCCGAGCCGCCGCCACTTTGCCCCAGCAGTTCGTTAAGCATGGTCGCCACGCCGGGCACCACCAGCGTCTGGTTGCGATATTTGATGGTGCGATCGGCTACGTCAGCATACTTCAGTGGAAACGCCATCATCTGTTTGTCTTCGCTGGTTTCCGGCTCGGACTTTTTGCTGAAATCCGCAATCAGATCGACATACTTAGGCGGGCCGGTGACCAGCACCACGCCGTCATCAGGCAACTCGCCCCAGCCGAAACGCGGCTCCAGCAGGCCGACGCCCTGTAACGCCTGTTTAATATCAGGCGCGGCGTCCGGGCTGATTTTCAGACGACGCGATGTCTGCTGTGATTGCGGGCTGACATAAAGCGTATTGTTATAGACGAACCACTGAAAGCGATATTCCAGCGCCAGCCGGTTCAGAAAAGCCTCAGCATTGTCGGATCTCAGCCGGGCAGTCACAAAGGTATCGGGCAGCCCGGTGACGTTGGCGTCGACGCCGTGGCTACCGGCGAAGTCCTGCAGGATCACGCTGAGTGGGGTATTGTCAGCGGAATAGGCGTAAGCACCTTCACGCCACTCTTCCGGGGTGGTGGCATAGCTGTGTGAAACAGAAAGCCCAATCGCCAGGGCCAGCAGCAAAGGGCGAAAGGGTAAAAAAGCAGACGGCGTAGGCACGCTTCTCTCCTTGTTACAGGCTCGTTGGCCGCAGTAGCATCAGCAGGGTTTCCTGCCAGATTTCACATTGATTACAAAGGCTTTCTAATAATACGACCGCGTCTTCACGCCCGTCGTTCTTTAACCGCACCAGCAGACAAAGCGTTTCCCGCTGCGGATGCAGGCAGAGAGCGGCGCTGCGATCGCCGAAATGCAGCAGCGCCGGAGCGGTTAGCCGCAGCGCGCGCTGCATCAGCGCATCGTTTATCGCCACGGGCAGCTGCAGTTCGGCAAAAAAATACCAGCCGCCGGGCTGGCGCTGTAGCGTGATCGGCATCTCGTCAATCCACAGCGCCAGCTCGCCGTCGGGTCGGTTCAGACAGGCTTCAATCAGGTCGGCAACATCAGTTGATGGCATCAATGATGGCCTTGCGGATACCGTGCTTGTACTGGGTATACTGCGAGCTGGCCCAGTTAGCGTTGGACAAATCAAGCATCTCGTTCTGGAAGGCGTACATATCGCCAACGTTATACGGCTGGTCCTGAGTTTCTTGCGCAAACTGGTACATATCCTTTTGCGCATGCACCACCTGGCTGGTCAGGCGGCGCTGGATTGCATCTTCATTGCTCATCGTTCAGTCTCCGGTTGGGGGTGTCATTAAGTGGCGGGGAATGCAGGCAGGTTCCGACAGAGAGAAAAAATTATTGCAGCAGAAAAAAGGGCGCTAGACAGGCATTAGCGCCGTGCAAACCTGGCTCCAGCTCAGGCTCAGCTCGCCGCTGTCGGTCGTCAGACGCAGCGTGTCGTCGTCCAGCGAGGCGTCGCTGACCAGCTGCCAGTCGAGCGGCTGCTGCTTTAGCCAGGCGTCAACGTCTTTCTGGTGGACAGGCGCACAGCTTAGCGTGGCGGCGGCCTGACGGCCCTGCGCCTGCTGTAGCTGTCGCAGCATCGCACTCAGGCGGCTATCAGAGGGGAAGTCTGCCAGGAGCTGGCTCATTGCCTGCTTTAACAGGGCCTCGGCCTGTGGGACAAGCGCATCCTGCCAGTGCTGCTGCTGCTGCCAGTCCGCGAAAAACTGTGCCGTCTGCGCAATGAA
>NZ_DALZCD010000233.1:0-6898 GCF_031978025.1 Erwinia sp. | reverse complement strand
TGGTCGATGCGGGCCTGATCGTCCTGAGCGCTTTTATCTCTCCGCATCGTGAAGAGCGGCAGATGGTACGCGAACGGGTCGGAGAAGGGCGCTTTATTGAGATCTTTGTCGATACGCCGCTGGCGATCTGTGAAGCCCGCGATCCCAAAGGATTATATAAAAAAGCCCGCGCTGGCGAGCTGCGTAATTTCACCGGCATTGATGCCGTTTATGAAGCGCCGGAGCGGCCTGAAATCCATCTGGATGGCGAACAATTGGTAACAAATTTACGGGTTCAAGTGTTAGATCTGCTGCGTGACCGCGATATTATCAAAGCCTAAGATAGCCACGGCGAAACGCCTCAGAGCGGGCCGTATTACGCGTCAACAGGATACTTATGCAAAACGTTACGCCCATGCTGGCCCGCAAAGATGAGCACCAGGAAGAACCTTCCTGGTCTTTCCCCGGTGGAGTGGCAGGCTTTGCCTGCTACTGGTTCGCGCTCGCGATCCCCTTTATGCTTTACGGCTCTAACACCTTGTTCTTCTTCCTCTATACCTGGCCTTTCTTTCTTGCGTTGCTCCCCGTCTCCGTCCTGGTCGGTATTGTTGCCAGCGTGCTGCTGCGTGGTCATCTGATCTGGACGCTGCTGCTCACCGTCGTGGTGGTGATTGGTCTTTTCTGGCTGCTGTTTATGCTGCTGAGCGGTTGGTAATTCCCTTCATTGTGGTAAGGTTTGCCCGCCACGGGCAAAATCTGATGTCTGAATGCGCCCGGTGGTAACAGAAGGTTGCCTGACGACGCTGTTTACCCTCGTGGAACGCTCACCGATTCGCCAAACGACGGCTATTTCAAGGCCGCAGTGGAGTCGGGAGAAAAGTTATGGGATGATTGAGCCGTTTTTCGGGGGGCGGGGATGGGAAAACTTACGCTGCTGTTACTTGTATTACTCGGCTGGCTGCAATATTCGCTCTGGCTGGGCAAGAACGGCCTACATGACTATACGCGCGTTAACGACGATGTTGCGGTGCAGCAAAGTGGTAACGCCAAATTAAAAGCGCGCAACGATCGGCTGTTTGCGGAAATCGACGATCTGAATGGCGGTTCCGAAGCTATCGAAGAACGCGCGCGCAATGAGCTGGGCATGATCAAGCCCGGTGAGACCTTCTATCGCCTTGTGCCGGATCGCAGTAAAAACGCGCAGGCCAATCAACAACGATAAAACATGACTATCGCAGGTACCGAGGTGATTGCCGTTGTGCCCGCTGCCGGTGTCGGCAGCCGGATGCAGGCGGCCTGCCCTAAGCAATATCTTCGCATTAATGGCAAGACCGTGCTTGAACATGCCATTGACGGCCTGCTGGCGCATCCGCAGGTTACTCAGATTATTGTCGCCATCACGCCGGAAGACCCCTGGTTCTTTACGCTGCCGGTGGCGACAGATCCTCGCGTGCGCTGGGTAGCGGGCGGCAAGGAGCGGGCTGATTCCGTGCTGGCCGGATTACAGGCCGCGCCGGAAGCCGACTGGGTGCTGGTGCACGACGCGGCGCGACCTTGTTTGCATCCCGAAGATCTGCACCGTCTGCTGGCCATCACGGCTACCAGCCGCATCGGCGGTATTCTGGCCGCGCCTGTTCGCGACACCATGAAGCGCGCAAAAACCGGTTCACCGGCAATTGACCATACGGTGGAGCGGGAAGCGCTGTGGCACGCGCTGACGCCGCAGCTGTTTCCGTTGGCGCTGCTGCGTAATTGCCTGCAGCAGGCGCTACAAGAGGGCGCGACCATCACGGACGAGGCCTCTGCGCTGGAGTATTGCGGCTATCATCCCGAGCTGATCGTTGGCCGCAGCGACAATATTAAGGTAACGCGGCCAGAAGATCTGGCGCTGGCCGCTTTTTACCTCACCCAATTACATAATAAGGAGAGCGCATGATGCGTATCGGCCATGGTTTTGATGTACACGCGTTTGGCGGCGAAGGCCCGCTGATTATTGGCGGCGTGCGAATTCCTTATGAGAAAGGGCTGCTGGCCCATTCCGATGGTGATGTTGCGCTCCATGCGCTGACCGACGCGCTGCTGGGCGCCGCGGCACTGGGCGATATAGGCAAGCTTTTTCCGGATACCGATGCGGCCTGGAAAGGCGCAGACAGCCGCGAACTGCTGCGTGAAGCCTGGCGACAGATTGAGAAAAAAGGCTATCGCGTGGGCAACGTTGACGTGACTATTATCGCACAGGCACCGAAAATGCTGCCGCACGTGCCGCAGATGCGTATTCATATTGCTGAAGACCTGGGCATCCATATGGACTGCGTCAATGTGAAAGCGACCACCACTGAGAAGCTGGGCTTTACCGGTCGCGGCGAGGGCATCGCCTGTGAAGCTGTCGCGCTCCTGATGAAGGCTGACGCTTAATGACCGCCTGGCTCTATGGCCAGCCCGCCGCCAGCGGCGTGGTTAAGGCAAACCCGGAAGATTTTGTAGTGATTGAAGATCTGGGGTATCGGCCGGATGGCGATGGCGAACAGGTGCTGGTGCGCATTCGTAAAAACGGCTGCAATACCCGCTTTGTGGCCGAGGCGCTGGCAAAGTTCGCTAAAGTACATCCGCGCGACGTCAGCTTTGCCGGGATGAAAGACCGTCATGCCGTGACCGAGCAGTGGTTCTGCCTGCGCGTGCCCGGCAAAGAGACGCCCGATTTTACCGCCTTTCAGCTGGAAGGCTGCGAAGTGCTGGAAAGTGCGCGGCATCGCCGCAAGCTGCGTACCGGCGCGCTACAGGGCAATGCTTTTACGCTGGTTCTGCGTCAGATCTCCGATCGGGAAGCCGTTGAGCAGCGTCTGCAGCAGCTGGCCCTACAGGGATTCCCAAACTATTTTGGCGAGCAGCGCTTTGGCCATGCCAACAATAACCTGATTATGGCGCAGCGCTGGGCGGCTGATGAAATTCACGTGCGCGAGCGCAGCAAACGCAGCTTTTTGCTCTCCGCCGCGCGCAGCGCGCTGTTTAATCAGGTTGTCAGCGATCGCCTGACCAAAATGGGATCGCTGACCCGGATCATGCCAGGCGATGCGCTGCAGCTTACCGGGCGCGGCAGCTGGTTCGTTGCGACAGAAGAACTGGCCACGCTTCAGGCTCGTACGGATAATAACGAACTGCGCGTGACAGCACCGCTGCCAGGCAGCGGCGATTGGGGCACGCAGAGCGAAGCGCTGGCATTTGAACAGCAGAGCCTGGCGAATGAAACGGCGCTGATAGCCTTGCTGACGCGCGAGCGCGTAGAAGCGGCTCGCCGCGCCGTACTGGTTGTGCCGCGGGATTTGCGCTGGAGCTGGTGGGATGATGTCACCGTCGAGCTTTCTTTTTGGCTGCCGGCGGGGAGCTTTGCCACCAGCCTGGTACGTGAACTGCTTAACCAGCCGGACGGCGAGGCGGACGTGGCCGAATAGCCACACCCGGCACGACCGGGGGATGATGTAATACCCAACAGATTGAAAAGAAAAGGGCTAAATTTCATATGCGAATATTGCTGAGCAATGATGATGGCATCCACGCGCCGGGTATTCAGACGCTGGCGGCCGCGCTGCGCGAATTTGCAGAGGTTCAGGTGGTGGCACCGGACCGCAATCGCAGCGGCGCATCTAACTCGCTGACGCTGGAAACGCCGCTCCGCACCTTCAGCCATGCCAACGGCGATATCGCGGTACAAATGGGCACGCCTACCGACTGCGTCTATTTGGGCGTAAACGCGCTGATGCAGCCCAAACCCGATATTGTGGTTTCCGGTATCAACGCCGGGCCGAACCTGGGTGATGACGTTATCTATTCGGGCACCGTGGCGGCCGCAATGGAAGGGCGCCACCTGGGCCTGCCTGCGCTGGCCGTCTCGCTGGACGGGCATCAGCACTACGAGACCGCCGCTGCCGTGACCTGTTCTCTGTTACGCGCATTGCAACGCGAGCCGCTGCGTACGGGGCGGATACTGAACATCAACGTGCCGGATTTGCCGCTGACCGAGATTAAAGGCATCCGCATGACCCGTTGCGGCAGCCGCCATCCCAGCGACCAGGCGATCCCACTGGAAGATCCTCGTGGCCATACCCTGTACTGGATTGGCCCGCCGGGTGAAAAACTCGATGCCGGTCCTGATACGGACTTTGCTGCCGTCGAAGAGGGTTACGTGTCGGTAACCGCGCTGCATGTCGATCTTACCGCGCATAGCGCGCAGGAGGTCGTTGCTTCATGGTTAGCCAGTTCGGGAGTTAAAAACGAATGGTGAACCGCCGCATCGAAACGCTGCTGGCACAGCTGCGCCAGCAGGGCATTACGGATGAAGCTTTGCTGAAGGCGATCGAAGCGGTGCCGCGCGAGCGTTTCGTCGATGAAGCCTTCGAACATAAAGCCTGGGACAATACGGCACTGCCGATTGGGTCGGGGCAAACTATTTCTCAACCCTATATCGTTGCGAAAATGACCTCGCTGCTGGCGTTGAAACCCGAGTCACGCGTGCTGGAGATCGGCACTGGCTCGGGCTATCAAACCGCCATCCTCGCTCATCTTGTCGGGCATGTTTTCTCCGTCGAACGTATCAAAGGCCTGCAATGGCAGGCGAAACGGCGCCTGAAACAGCTCGATCTGCATAATGTTTCCACGCGTCACGGCGACGGCTGGCAAGGCTGGCCAGCCCGCGGCCCTTTTGATGCCATCATTGTCACCGCGGCCCCACCCGAAATTCCGCTCGAGCTGATGAACCAGCTTGATGAGGGCGGCATCATGGTGCTGCCGGTTGGTGAAGACCAGCAGCAGCTCAAGCGTATCACCCGTAAAAAGGGCGAATTCCTGGTAGAAACCATTGAACCCGTACGATTTGTGCCGCTGGTGCAGGGCGATCTGGCCTGAGCGCCTGGCTAATTGTACGCATCTGTTAATGGCCTCTATCTGTTAATGGCACGCGACGGCCGATATTGTTACTATTCAATCTATTCAGAATTTAATGCTGCTGGCGCAGGTTTAACCGAGCGCAGTCGCACAGTTTTGCCGTAGCGGGGGATATAAATGAGCACGGGAAGCCCGGTAGTAAAATTACGCCGTATTGCGGCGATTTCGCTCGTTGGTTTTTGGTTAGCGGGCTGTTCCAGCGATAATTCACAGGCACCAATCAGCTCGGTAGGCGGTAATGCTAATGCCAACGCAAGCAGCGGCGGGGGATTGATCAGCCAGCCACCCCCCATCGTCTCCGGTTCTGGCCGCGCCATGCCCGCTGCAAGCAGCGGTAGAAATGAAAATGTTGTTACGCAAAATGGGCGCATCGTTTATAAGCGCTCTTATGGGAATATTCCGAAAGGTAGCTACAGCGGTGAGACCTATACCGTTAAACGCGGTGATACGCTGTTCTATATTGCCTGGATCACCGGCAACGATTTCCGCGATCTGGCTGAACGAAATAACGTCGCTGCGCCTTACAGTCTCAATGTGGGCCAGCAGTTGCAGGTTAGTAACGGCTCCGGCGGCACCCTGACCGGCGGTAACGCAATCACAGCAGCAGACGCAACGGCAGGCGGCGTGCCTACTCAGCCGACCACTGCGCAAATCAAGAGCACAACGGTTGCACGTCAGCCGGTTATTACGTATTCTGAGGATTCAGGTAAACCAAGTGAAGGTAAAATGTTACCTTCAGCCGGTACAAATACTGTCGCAACGACGACAGCGCCGGTAAGTGCTCCGACCGTCAGCAGCACAACGAACAGCTCTACTCCGGTAGGAAGCTGGCGTTGGCCAACCGACGGGAAGATTATCGATAACTTTTCTGCTTCCGAAGGGGGCAATAAAGGCATCGATATCGCGGGATCGCGTGGACAACCCGTTGTGTCGACCGCCTCAGGGCGCGTTGTTTACGCCGGGAATGCACTGCGCGGTTATGGCAACTTGATTATCATCAAACATAATGATGACTACCTGAGTGCATATGCCCATAACGACACTATGCTGGTCCGCGAGCAGCAGGAAGTAAAAGCGGGACAGAAGATTGCGACTATGGGCAGTACCGGCACCAGTTCGGTTAGATTGCATTTTGAAATTCGTTACAAGGGGAAATCCGTAAACCCGTTGCGCTATTTGCCGCAGCGATAAACCGGCAGAACCCTGGTTGTTCTGCCCTGGGATCACGGGTAGGAGCCGCTTATGAGCCAGAATACGCTAAAAGTTAATGAGTTACATGAAGATGCGGAATTCGACGAAAACGGAGCTGAGATTTTTGATGAGAAGGCTCTTGTCGGAAATGAACCTGCTGATAACGATATAGCTGAAGAAGAGCTGTTGTCACAAGGCGCTACGCAACGTGTATTGGATGCGACGCAGCTCTACCTGGGGGAGATCGGTTATTCACCGCTCCTTACGGCAGAGGAAGAGGTTTTCTTCGCTCGTCGTGCTCTGCGTGGTGACATTCCGTCTCGTCGCCGCATGATTGAAAGTAACTTACGTCTGGTAGTGAAGATCGCCCGTCGTTACAGCAATCGTGGTCTGGCTTTGCTGGATCTGATTGAGGAAGGTAACCTGGGCCTGATCCGCGCGGTAGAGAAATTTGACCCTGAACGTGGGTTCCGCTTCTCTACTTACGCTACCTGGTGGATCCGTCAGACGATTGAACGGGCGATCATGAATCAAACCCGTACTATCCGTCTGCCAATCCATATCGTTAAAGAGCTGAACGTTTATCTGCGTACCGCCCGCGAACTGGCCCACAAGCTGGATCACGAGCCAAGCGCAGAAGAAATCGCCGAACAGCTGGACAAACCCGTTGATGATGTCAGCCGTATGCTGCGTCTTAACGAACGCATCACGTCAGTTGACACGCCACTAGGCGGAGATTCTGAGAAAGCGCTCCTGGATATCCTGGCCGACGAGAAAGACAACGGTCCGG
>NZ_DALZCD010000232.1:0-6899 GCF_031978025.1 Erwinia sp. | reverse complement strand
GGAACCGCCATTCAGCCAGGTCATATACTCAGACATGTCTACGTTTTATCGGCCGGCTTTCCTTTAAATGCCCGCTCTCGTGCTAAATAATGGTTAAATGCCTGCTCTTCCCGGCTTACCTTATTATTCAGAGCCCGCTCTTTTAACGTTAACAGATCGTGACAGGCGCGCGCCGGTGAGAGCCGAATCCATGTTGATGAGAGTCGAGGAATAACCACGTAGCGACGGGCAAAACCGGATGGGTAACAGGCAAAGCAGATAAAAATCAGGGCAGATTGATCGAAGTCGGCCATATTCGCATTGCGGGCCAGGCAATAAGCCTGCCGCCGTCACCGACGGCGGCGTCATGGTCAGATTATGCCACAGGCGAAACGTTCGCCCCCGCCCCCCAGCGGAGCAGGATGATCGGCATGGTTATCGCCGCCTGCATGCACCATCAGGGCCTTACCTTTAATTTCCGACAGCTTTTTAATACGCGGCGCCAGCACCGGATAGGTTGCCAGACCGTCAGCCGTCACCACGAGAGCGGGTAAATCGCCCAGGTGTCCCTCCTGCCAGGGACCTGAATGCTTGCCGGTTTTTTGCGGATCGAGATGCCCGCCTGCCGCGCCTGCCGCCACGACTTTCCCTGCGGTAATTTTTGGATCGCAGCTGCCGTTAGCGTGCACGTGGAAACCGTGAATGCCCGGTGGCAGGTCTTTTAACTGCGGCGTAAAGGTCAGGCCATAGGCCGTTTCTTCTATAGTAACCTGGCCGATACTTTCTCCCGAGCCCTCCGGGGTGGCGAATTTGATATTCACTTTTTCACTGGCAGCGTGGGCCAGACCGCAGAAGGCCAGCGATATCATCAGCAAATTCATACGTCTCATTACACTTCCTCACATTTTGCAACGGAAGCTATAAGCCTGGTCGTTATTCAGAGAACTGCCTGAAAATTAAAACAGAGAAGGCTGTTCCGGCTCGTCTGGCGCCGCAGGCTTAGCGATACGCTGCGCTCGCTGCCAGCGGAGATGACAAAGCCGCAGCACTTCGCGTTTTTGTGCATCACTGAACTTCATCCAGTTAAAGCGTTCCTCGCGGCTGCGCAGGCAGCCGCGGCAGTAGCCGCGATCGTCGCTCTGACAGATCCCCCGGCACGGGCTGGGAACGGGGAAAAACTCCAGTTGTTCGGCCAACGTCGCTCCTGATACAGGGAAAATGAAATGTAATACTAATGTTAGCCTTTTAAGATTGTTTAGTATCAGTTAATGTTTAATTTTGCTAATAACGTTATGCTCTTTTCCCGTTTTAATGTTGACGAATTTATATGAAGCTGACCGCCTTACGCTGCAACGAAATCAGTTTTAACTTTTATGCTGCCTTATTTTTTACCCTTGTCCCGAATGCGCTTTTCTTCCTGCACGCCTGGGAACGTATTCCTTATGACGAAGTAAAAGATTACCTTTTTGCCGCCACGATGCCGCTGGTGCTGTTCTGCGGGTTTTTATTTCTTTTTAGCGTTACCGCCCTGCCGTGGATAAGAAAGCCGCTGTTAATTTTTCTGGTGCTGGTCAGCGCGGCAGCAACCTATTTTATGTACAGTTTTGGCACCATTATCGACACCAATATGATCCAGAACGTATTCGAGACGGACAGGCAGGAGGCCACTGCCCTGCTTAGCTTTCGCTATGTTGCCTGGCTGATAATATTGGGGCTTATACCTGCATTGCTTATCTGGCGGGTCAGGATTGTGACCCATCGCCCCTGGTGGATGAACTGTGCTTTTCGCACCGGTACAGCTCTGGCGGCGCTGCTGGGGATACTGCTCATCGCCGCGCTGTTCTATAAAGATTACGCTTCGCTTATCCGTAATAATAAAGGGTTGGTAAAAATGATTACGCCAGCCAATGTCGTCAGCGGTATCGGTCACTATATTGATAATCGCTGGTTTGTCGGCGATCTCACCCTGGTGAAAATCGGCCAGGATGCCCACAAAGGCCCGCAAATTTTAGCGCAAAAGAAAAAAACGCTGGTGGTGTTTGTGCTGGGTGAAACGGCCAGGGCGGAGAATTTTTCGCTAGGCGGTTACGCGCGTGAGACCAATCCAAAACTGGCAAAAGATAACGTGATTTATTATCCCAACGCCACCTCCTGCGGAACCGAAACCGCCATTTCTGTACCCTGCCTGTTTTCCAATATGCCGCGCGAGCACTACGATGCCAGTCTGGCGCACCATCAGGAAGGATTACTGGACGTGATGGCTCATGCGGGCGTCAGCGTGTTGTGGCGGGAAAATGACGGCGGCTGTAAAGGTGCCTGCGACCGCGTGCCGCATACCGACATGACGCGTTGGCAGCTGAATAATCTTTGCCAGGACGATTACTGCTTTGACAAGGTGTTGCTGTGGCGGCTCGATCGCTATCTGGACAGCATGAAAAACGATACGGTGGTTGTCCTGCATCAGATGGGCAGCCACGGCCCGGCTTATTATCGGCGTTATCCGGCCGATAAGCGTCCGTTTACTCCCACCTGCGACAGCAACCAGATTCAGGATTGTGACAGCCAGTCGTTAATTAATACTTATGACAATACGCTTGTCTATACCGACTCGATGCTGGATGACACGATAGGCCTGCTGAAGACTTACAGTAGCCGCTACAACGTCGCGATGATCTATCTTTCCGATCACGGTGAATCGCTGGGTGAACACGGGATGTATCTGCACGGCGCGCCTTACCTGCTCGCCCCCACGCAGCAAACGCACATTCCCTTCCTGCTGTGGCTTTCAGAGGGCTACGCCAGCGCCTTCGGTATCGACAGCACCTGCCTGCGGCAGGCCTCTACTGAGGCTGTTTCTCAGGACAATGTTTTCCATACCCTGCTGGGGATGATGAATATTGAAACCAAAGAATACCAGCCCGCCCTGGATATGATCCGATCGTGCCGTGCCGTTGCAGGTAACGGGCATTTCTCTACTACGCTCAACAGTCACTAAAAATTTTGGCTTCGCCACCGCCGTCTCATCGGCGGTTGGCAGCCGGTGTACCAGGAGCGATAAATGCAGCTAAAAAAACTTTTTACCCCTTTAAAACTGGGCGCGATTGTCGTGCCTAACCGTATTTTTATGGCACCGCTGACGCGCCTGCGCAGCATTGAACCAGGGGATGTTCCCACGCCGCTGATGGGCGAATATTATCGCCAGCGCGCCAGCGCCGGACTGGTCATTACCGAAGCCACGCAGATCTCTTTCCAGGCCAAAGGCTACGCGGGCGCTCCGGGCCTGCACACCGCTGAACAGATGGCCGCGTGGAAAGCGATCAATGACGGCATCCTTCAGGAAGTCGGCCACAGCTCAGTGCAGCTGTGGCATACCGGACGTATTTCCCACAGCAGCCTGCAGCCGGAAGGCAAAGCACCCGTTTCGGCTTCTGCCATTAACGCCGAAACCCGCACCTCTCTGCGCGATAGCCAGGGTCAGGCTATCCGTGAAGCGACCTCCACGCCGCGCGAGCTGCGTTTGGATGAGATCGACGACGTGATTAACGATTTTCGTCAGGCCGTTATCAACGCGCGCGAAGCGGATTTTGACCTTGTGGAGCTGCATTCCGCCCACGGTTATCTGATGCATCAGTTTATTTCGCCGGCTTCTAACCAGCGTACAGACGCCTATGGTGGCAGCGTGGAAAATCGGACGCGCTTTGCGCTGGAAGTGGTGGATGCGGCTATTGATGCCTGGCACGCCGACAGGATTGGTATCCGTATTTCGCCGCTCGGCCCGTTTAACGGTCTGGATAACGGTGAAGATCAGGAGGAAGCCGCGCTGTACTATATCGGCGAGTTGGCGAAGCGTAATCTGGCCTATCTGCATATTTCTGAACCGGACTGGGCGGGCGGCAAGCCTTACAGCGAGGCTTTCCGCGAAGCTATCCGGGCCGCTTATCCGGGCGTGATTGTAGGCGCAGGCGGTTATACCGCAGAGAAAGCGGAGGCGCTGATTGAAAAAGGCCTGATCGATGCCGTGGCCTTTGGTCGCGACTACATCGCCAACCCGGATCTGGTCAAGCGTCTGCAGCAGAACGCGCCGCTGAACGAACAGCGCCCGGCGCTCTTTTACGGCGGTGGTGCAGAAGGCTATACGGACTATCCGTTCCTGTAGGCCCTGCGGATTTTATCACCGCCTGGCCCCTGCGGGCGGGAGAAAGCACGCATTTCCTGGTTTCGGCCAGGCCAGAACTGCTATTCTCCCCTTTGGGTAAACGGTCTGAGGGCCGTTTACCCCCTGAACTGTCTTTTTGTTCCCGAAACGGGCGACATTCAGGCTATGCTTGTTATCGGATGATAACGCTTGTTTAAAGAGGATGTTATGCGCTTACTTCACACCATGCTGCGCGTTGGCGATATGCAACGCTCCATTGATTTCTATACTAAAGTGCTGGGAATGCGCCTGCTGCGCACCAGTGAAAACACCGAGTATAAATATACGCTGGCTTTCGTAGGCTACACCGAAGAGAGCGAAGGTGCGGTGATTGAACTGACCTATAACTGGGGCGTGGACAAATATGACCTGGGCGACGCCTACGGCCACATTGCGCTGGGCGTGGACGACGTAGCGGCGACCTGCGACCGTATTCGCAATGAGGGCGGCAACGTGACTCGTGAAGCCGGCCCGGTTAAAGGCGGCACGACCGTTATCGCTTTCGTGGAAGATCCGGACGGTTATAAAATCGAACTGATTGAAAACAAACACGCGGGCAACGGCCTGGGCGCTTAAAGCGTCAGGGTGCCGTTCAGGCACCCTTCTTTCCCCTTCCCCTGCTGCAACCCATGCCGAAATTTGCCATAATACGCGCTCAATTTTTCCCTGTGAGATCCTGATGTCCGAATCGAACGAACTTAACGCCCTCAGCAGCCGTTTTCGCGGTTTTTATCCGGTAGTGATCGATGTGGAAACGGCCGGTTTTGACTCCAAAACCAACGCCTTGCTGGAAGTGGCCGCCGTCACGCTAAAAATGAATGAGGATGGCTGGCTGGAGAAAGACGAAACGCTCCACTTTCACGTTGAGCCGTTCGAAGGGTCCGTTCTGCAGCCCGAAGCGCTGGCCTTTAACGGTATCGATCCGGCCAATCCGCTGCGCGGCGCGGTCAGCGAATACGAAGCGCTGCATGCCATCTTTAAAGCCGTCCGCAAAGGCATTAAGGATCAGGGCTGCAACCGTGCCGTTATGGTGGCGCACAATGCCACTTTCGACCTGAATTTTATGAACGCTGCGGCAGAAAGAGCCGGGCTGAAACGTAACCCTTTTCACCCGTTTGTCACCTTTGATACCGCCGCGCTGAGTGGCCTGGTGCTGGGACAGACGGTGCTGGCCAAAGCCTGTACGGCGGCCGGGATGCCTTTCGACAGTTCACAAGCGCATTCGGCGCTTTACGACACGGTGCAGACGGCCGATCTGTTCTGTGAGCTGGTTAATCGCTGGAAACGTTTGGGTGGCTGGCCGCTGCCGGTAATGGAAAACGTCGACTAAAAAAAAGGCCTGACGCAATGTCAGGCCCGTCTTAGTCACTTCGCTTAACGCTACGCTTTATTCTGTCGCGTCGGAAGGATATTTCTGTGCGGTTTCTTTGATCAGCTGCTGCAGTTCGCCCGCCTGGAACATCTGAATGATGATGTCACAGCCGCCGACCAGCTCGCCGTCTACCCACAGCTGCGGGAAAGTCGGCCAGTTGGCATATTTAGGCAGTTCAGCACGAATTTCCGGATTCTGCAGGATATCGACATAGGCAAAACGCTCGCCACAGGCAGACAGTGCCTGCACGGCCTGTGCAGAGAAGCCACAGCTCGGCAGTTTTGGGGAACCTTTCATGTACAGCAGAATCGGGTTTTCTGCGATCTGGCGCTCAATCTTCTCAATAGTGCTCATAAATGCCTTCCTCAATCGGCTACTTCGTGTCTGTATAGTGTAGCGAGTCTGCGAGCGTGATGAAAATGTCATTTTCATTCACCCACCGCCGGTACGTTCAGCAAACAAAATGTTAAAATATCATTTTCTGCCATACTGCGCTGCGTTAACTGTAAAAAAACAGCGGTAAATTTGCGCAGATAAGCGGTTGAACAAGCTAAATTTTACAGGTTTTACCGCTTCACGAGGATTGAAACAAAAAAGGCCTTACTTTTTAGTAAGGAGTTCGATTAGAATCCTCTTAACTGACTGCCCAGGCGCAGATCTCCTTATTTAGCCAAGCTCTTGCCACTGGCGGGAGCACAAACTGTTAATGGTAAAGATGCGTTTACTCATCACGTTGCTGATGCTGGCCTTTGCCCAGCTGTTTATGACTATGGCGCACGCATCGCCACACGCTGCCGTTAAAGCGACCCACCACAAAGCAGACAGCACCACGCCTGCTCGTGAAGACGATCGCCGCAAGCGGCGCCCGGTTAAAACCTCTACCCGCAAAGTTAAAGAAGCCAGCCCAACCAAAAGCCGTACGCCGCTGGTTAAAAAACTCACCTTGCGTAAGAAAGTCCGGCAGGCCACCGCCGCGCCGCCGACTAAAAAACGTTATGGTCGCCACCGTTTGCGCAACGAGGAGACGGAAGCCTTAACCAGCGGCTCGGCCTCCACCCCGCTTAAGCTCAGCAAAGCGCACCGCGTACGCTATCAGAAAGCCCGCGAAACGGCGATGAACAAGCTGATGAACCAGTTGGGCAAACCCTATCTCTGGGGCGGCACCTCACCTAAAACCGGTTTCGACTGCAGTGGCCTCGTCTGGTATGCCTATAAGGATTTGGTCAAGTTTAAAATTCCTCGTACCGCTAACGAGATGTACCATCTGCGGGATGCCGCTTCTATCAAGCGGAACGAGCTGGAAAAAGGCGATCTGGTCTTTTTCAGTATTAACGGCCGCGCCTCAGCGGATCA
>NZ_DALZCD010000231.1:0-6920 GCF_031978025.1 Erwinia sp. | reverse complement strand
TTCAGTCGGCGTAGAGGCGACCGGCGGTGCGCTCAGGGTCTGAGGCGCATTACCGGATGCAGCTGAATTATCAGCAGACTGTCCGTTTGTGCCAGAGGTACCGGAATCCATGCCTGTCTGTCCGCTCGGGGAAGAGGCGCCAGCATCAGCACCAGCCTGTCCATTCACGGCAGGGCTACCTGAATCCGTACCAGAAGGCGACGCGGCGTTTTGACCACTCATCGAAGAAGAGCCGGTAAGGTCAATATTTTTATCACTACTGCCAGAGGTGGCCGGAGCCTGAGCGGCTTTTTTATCGCCGCTGTCCGACGAGTTCAGCGTTGAACCGATGCCAAGCACGATCAGCAACAGCACCAGGATGCCTATCCCCATCATCAGCTGCTGGCGGGAAACCGGCACCTTGGGGGCAGAGGACGTTTTTCGCGCTCGCTGTGGACGGCGATCGCTGGTATCAGGCTTTAACTCATCTTCCGGTTTAAAATCGTCCATTACACCTCCTCCGGTAAAGCAGCTTTGCCGCTTTACGTGTACGCCAGTAGTTAACTAACGGCTCAGGCCGGTTTCTGACAGTCGTTAATCGCTGCCAGCACCGTATCATGCGCAACGCCGCCGCGCACGTGTGCCTGTCCTAAAGCCAGCGGCAGCACCAGACGCAGCTCGCCCGCCAGCACCTTTTTATCACGCAGCATATGCGGCAGATAATCCTCTGCCGTCATACTTGCCGGGCCGTGTACCGGCAGGCCGGCACGCTGCAGCAGACTGATAATCCTGTCGGTATCGGCAGCAGAAAACTCACCCAGCCGTTCTGCAGTCCGCGCAGCCATTACCATCCCTGCCGCCACGGCCTCGCCATGCAGCCAGTTGCCGTAGCCCATATGCGCTTCGATGGCGTGTCCGTAAGTGTGGCCAAGATTCAGCAACGCGCGCTGACCCATTTCCCGCTCATCGGCAGCGACGACTTCGGCTTTCAGCTCGCAGCAGCGACGAATACAGTAGGCCAACGCCTTGCCGTCCAGCGCCAGCAGCGCGTCCAGGTTAGCTTCCAGCCAGCAAAAAAACTCACCATCAAGGATGATGCCGTATTTGATCACTTCCGCAAGACCTGATGCCAGCTCGCGAGCGGGCAGGCTGCTCAGGCAGTCGATGTCGATAACAACCGAAGCCGGCTGATAAAACGCGCCGATCATGTTCTTGCCAAGGGGATGATTAACAGCCGTTTTGCCGCCAACGGAAGAATCCACCTGCGACAGCAGCGTGGTAGGAACCTGAATAAACCGTACGCCGCGCTGGTAGCTTGCCGCAGCAAAACCAGTAAGATCGCCAATCACGCCGCCGCCCAGGGCAATCAGCGTGGTATCGCGCCCATGCGGTTTTTCCAATAGCGCGGTAAAGACCCGATCCATCACTTCCAGCGTTTTGTACTGCTCGCCGTCGGGCAGGATCACCTGGTCCACTTCTACGCCAGCGCTTTCGAGCCGCTGACGAACGGGTTGAAGATAGAGCGGCGCCAGCGTGTCGTTAGTCACCAGCATTGCCCGCTCGCCCGCCTTAAGCGGCCAAAAAGAAGCCGGATCGTTAAACAGTCCGGCAGCGATGGTAATGGGGTAACTGCGTTCCCCCAGAGTGACGGTAATCTTCTCCATGAACCACTCCTTTTCGGCCCGCAGGCGGATCAGAGCCGCTAGCTCTTTTCCAGCATATTAATAATTTGATTTGCGACGACTTTAGCGCTTTGGTCATCGGTACGAATGGTGACGTCAGCAATCTCTTCATACAGCGGATTGCGTTCGTCCGCCAACGCTTCCAGCACTTCGCGCGGTGGAGAATCCACCTGGAGCAAAGGTCGCTTTTTATCGCGTTGCGTGCGAGCCAGCTGTTTTTCGATCGTGGTCTCCAGATAGACCACCACGCCACGAGCGGAAAGACGGTTGCGTGTTTCGCGAGACTTAACGGAGCCGCCACCGGTCGCCAGGACAATGCCCTGCTTCTCAGTGAGTTCGTTAATGATCTTTTCTTCGCGATCGCGGAAGCCTTCTTCGCCTTCGACGTCGAACACCCAGCCCACATCCGCTCCGGTACGTCGCTCAATTTCTTGATCGGAATCGAAAAATTCCATATTGAGTTGCTGAGCTAACTGACGCCCAATAGTGCTTTTGCCGGCACCCATAGGCCCAACCAGAAAGATATTGCGTTTCTCTGCCATTTTTTCGGTATTACTAAGACAATTCGTTAATGATACCCCGTCCTACAGCGGACAGGACATGAACTGAAACCTCATGAGCGATAGTGCGAGAGTCAGAGGAAAATTATCTCAACACTGAAGGTGTTTTGGCAACCGATTAAATTGACCTTGCCCATTGCGCCCAAAGTTGGCGCGTTCAGTCCGCTTCATTTATCACCCCGATGTCACAGCATCGGTTACGCCGGTTGCGCACGATAAAAAACGGGTAAATGCTTTTTCTTAAAGCCAAACCGAGGCCTGTAATTCAAAAATCGCTAAACCTTGTAAGCTAATTCCGCTCTTGCGTCAAACGCATATGGCTGCAATCCGCTAAAAAAGCACTCGCTCGCTCAGTTTGTTACAAAAAAGCTTTACTCGTCACGAATCAGTCTTGGGGTGATGAAGATCACCAGCTCCCGCTTTTTTTGGCTGGTAGAGGCATGGCGAAAAAGCGCGCCCAACAGCGGCACAGAGCCAAGAAGCGGCACCTGGCTCTGCCCTTTTGCACGCTGCTGCTGGAAAATCCCCCCCAGCGCCAGCGTCTCGCCATCTTTCAGGGTAACCTGAGTCTGGATCTCCTGCTTATCGATAGCGATATATTCTCCTTCTCCGCTACGTATCATGCTGCCGGGCAAATTTTGGCTGATATGCAGCTTTAACAGGATACGGCCATTCGGCTGCACATAAGGCGTAACGTCCATGCCTAATACGGCCTCTCGGAACTCCACGCTGGTTTTACCGTTGCTGCCGCTGGAGACCTCATAGGGAATTTCAGTTCCCTGTTTGATGCTGGCGGGCTGCTGATGCGAGGTAAACAGGCGGGGACTGGCGATAATCTCCAGCTTGTTTTCCTGTTCCAGCGCGCTCAGTTCCAGATCCAGCATCCTGCCATTCAGACGCGCCAGGGTGAAGCCAGCAGCCAGCGCGGGGCTGGCCACCGGCAGATCGACCCGCAACTGGCTGACTCGCAGCGCGTGGGCAATCTGCTCTTCCCCGCCCAGCCCCCAACGTACTCCCAGCTCGCTCAGGCTTTCTTCGCTGAGCGTCACAATATGCGCAGCAAGTTCGACCTGCTCCAGCGGCGTGTCCACCGCCATGACCCAGCGCTGTACCTCGTCCAGCGCGACCCGGGTATCTCGCAGGATCAGGCTGTTAGTGCGTTTATCAACCGTCACGCTGCCGCGAGCGCTCAGCAGTTTGCCCTGTGCAGCCTGCAGGCTGCCGTAAACTTTTTCCGCATCCGCATAGCGCAGCGGCAATGCCCGCGTATCAAGCGGCAGCGCATTTTCTGCTTTTTCCCGCTCAAGCGTCTGCTGCCGCTGTTTTTCTTCCTGCCAGCTCGGCGGGAAAACCAGCAGTACATTGCCCTCTTGATTCACGCTCAGCTTTGCCAGACGGGACACCAGCGACAGCGCCTGCTGCCAGCTGACCTCTTTTAAGCGAATGGAAAGCCGTCCCTCAACGCCGGGCGCGACCAGCAAATTCAGCTGCTGATAGTCAGCCAGCGCCTGGAGGATTTGCCCGACGGGTGCGTCATCGAACGCCAGGGAAAGCGGGGCCGGGTTGCCCCGCAGCGGTGCTGCCAGCCATAGCGGCAGCAGGAGAAGAATTTTCCACAGGCGAATGGGTGTCATAGAGGCTTCCTTGCAGGTTAATTTTTAAAGGCGGTCTGCACGATCCTGCAGACGCTAACGTAATGCCCAGCGCAGTGACGCCCGACAGCCGCCAGTCATGATTTGGCCAGCTTTGCGCGCGCCATAATTTGCCGCCACCGCTGCCGATGACCAGCCAGGCGCGGTAGTCCTCGGGCTGGCCTATGATGCCGCGCAGCTGCGGCGGCGGCGCAGATAGCAGAGGCTCGCAAAGCACATTTTCAGGCGGCGAAAAAGGATCGCGGGAGGCCGACGCGCTGGAAGCCAGCAGCAGTATGAATACCAGCAGGGCCAGACGCTTGAGCCTGTGCGTTAAAAAGACGTTAGTGTGCATACTGCACCACCAGTTTTAACCGTAGCTGTTGCTCTGCCCGTTTCAGGCTGAACTGCAACAGCCTGACGGACGGTTGCCGCTCGCTCAGATAGTGAAACACGGACTGCAGTTGCGGCCAGCCAAGCAGCAGGGTGACTTCGCCTCCCTGGGGGGTTGGCTGCCAGGCCTGTAAATGGTTGCCTGCCGCTTCGCTCAGCTGTAGCAATGAGAACGGCCGGAGTGTATCAGGCTGTAACGCCTGTCGGAGGCTGGCGATATCCGCTTCGATGTTGTGCAGCGAGCTTCGCTGTTGCAAATCGCGCAGCAGCAGCCGATAGCGCGTCTTCTTCTGTTGCAGCTGCTGCGCCTGCTGGCCGATCTGCTGCTGAAGGGGCTGCAACCAGGCATGGCGGATCGTCAGCGCACCGGCAGCAAGACAAAAAACCAGCAGCAGCAGCCGGAGCCAGAACGGTAAACCCAGCCAGCGATGCAGCAGCGCGTTATTCATGCTCTTGTTCCGGCAGGCTGGCCTCAAGGGTGAAATGGATAATGCCCTTCCCGTCGCGGCTGATCCTGCTGGTCTTGACCTGTTGAAACAGGTGAAATCGCTGTAGCTGCTGCCGGAACGCCTCGGCTTCCGTCAGCTGTAGACAAAATCCTGTGACGATCAGGCTCTGCGCTGTTGTACTGATTTCGCTTAGCCAGAGCGCCATCGGCAGCGTATCGGCCAGGTCACGTGTAAAGTCGTGCCACGTGCGCAGACGCGCCTGCCTTGCTTCACTGACGGCCAGCGTGCGCCGAAGCGCATCGCGCTGCGATTCCAGACGAGCCAGATGAGCACCGAGTCGGTTGAGCTGCCCGTTAGTCTCTTGCAGCCAATGCAGCTCGACCTGCTGCCGCTTGCTGAGTGCCTGCTGCTTCAGCAATGGCGTCGCCGCCGCGAGAAACAGGGCAAGCAGTCCCACCAGTAACAGCGCATCGCGCCGCAGCTGTTGACGCTGGCGCTGTCGACGCCAGGGAAGAAAATTGACCCAGATCATCAGGCATCCTCCGGCCGCAGCGCCAGGCCGGCAGCCAGCGCGAAGGCGCCGCTGTAAGCGGGTAACGGTAGCGCCTTAAAAGCGAAAGCCGCCAGCGGATCCAGCCACAGCGCATCGTCAGGCAGCGCTTCCGGAAAGGCCGAGCTATAGTAAAATGGGCCGGCATCAGCGAGGTATTTTTCACGCAGCATTGTCAGGTGAGTCGCGTCATGAGCCGGGCACCAGCCCCACTGCGGCTGTAGCCCTGTGCCAAACCAGAGCCAGTGGTCGGGTAAACGGTGTACCAGTACGGCTTCACGGTTAAGCTGCAGGCTTTGCGCCAGCGCGAACAATGCGGCCGGGGCCAGCTCCAGCACCTGAGGGTGAAGCCCTGCCGCATTCAGGCCCGACAACCAGACATGAACCGCATCCTGACGGGCGGCGGTCAACCACAGCTGCTCGCCATCGGTGGCGGATTGCCGGTAATCAAGCGCAAGTTTTTCAGGTTCTATCGGAAAAAATCGTTTCGCCGCGGCGGTGATATAGCGGCTACGCTCTGGCTCACGCAGTGAGGTTTGCGGCAGCGGCAGTGCGTGCTGTAACGCCAGCCGGGCAGGAAAGCCGACGCGCAGTGAGATCTGTCGGGGCAGCCGTTTTCGCCACTGCTGCAACAGGGGGATAAGCGGGGTGGGCCGTTGCACCAGCCCGTTGGTTAACGTATCGTGCGGCAGCGCATGTTGCCACCAGTGGCGCAGCTGCCAGCCGTTACGGCGGTATTGAATACCCAGGGCACAAAGCTGCCCGTTTTGAATATCCAGGCCGACTTGCCATGTCTGAAATGCCATTTCGCGCGGTCTCCCTGCTCGGTAGAAAAATGAGGTATCCAGGCCTCTGGCTTGCCTTTATACTACCGCGCGATTGTTTATAAACTGTCCAGGCGACTTAAGATGGAAAATATCAGGTGAAGTTCGTAAAGTATTTTTTGATCCTTGCAGTGTGTTGCATTTTGCTGGGAGCTGGCTCGATTTATGGTCTGTATCAGTACATACAGCCGCAGCTGCCCGACGTTGCCACGCTGAAAGATGTCCGGCTGCAAACACCTATGCAGGTTTACAGTGCGGATAACGAGCTGATTGCTCAATATGGCGAAAAGCGCCGCATCCCGTTAAAGCTTGAGCAGATCCCCCCCGAAATGGTTAAAGCCTTTATCGCGACCGAAGATAGCCGCTTTTATGAGCATCACGGTATCGACCCTATCGGCATTTTCCGTGCGGCGAGTATTGCGCTGGTTTCCGGCCACGCTTCGCAGGGCGCAAGTACCATCACGCAACAGCTGGCCCGTAATTTCTTTCTCAGCCCTGAGCGCACGCTAATGCGTAAGATCAAGGAGGCCTTTCTCGCCATTCGCATTGAGCAAATGATGAGCAAAGACGAGATCCTTGAGCTTTATCTGAATAAGATCTATTTAGGTTACCGCGCCTATGGCGTAGGGGCTGCCGCGCAGGTTTATTTTGGTAAAAATGTCGATCAGCTTTCTCTGAGCGAAATGGCGATGATCGCTGGTTTGCCAAAAGCACCCTCAACCTTTAACCCGCTCTATTCTCATACCCGTGCGCTGTCTCGCCGCAACGTCGTGCTCAGCCGTATGCTGGATCAGAACTACATTACGCAGTCGCAGTACGAAGAAGCCCGCTATTCGCCGCTGGAAGCGCATT
>NZ_DALZCD010000230.1:0-6928 GCF_031978025.1 Erwinia sp. | reverse complement strand
CACAGCAATAGCGAAAGCCAGCATAAACAGGATCTGGATAGGCATCAGTCCGGTGACCAACAGCACTAACAGCACGGTGGTCAGGATAAAGTTAGGCCAGAACATTTTGGGACGTCGGTTCGCTGCGCACTCGTTTGCATCGCCTAAACCCAGCTCAATGTTATCCAGATGGTCGCTGTCGAGCTTCATCACGCCCAGGCGTTTGCGCTCGCGAATGCCGAACAGCACCGCCATGCCAACAAGCGTAACGCAGCCCAGGAACATAGCAGGCAGCATAGGAATAAAGATATCCAGCGCATCTATATGCAAGGCCGCCGCCGCCCGCGCTGTCGGGCCGCCCCACGGCGAAAGATTCATAATGCCGCTGGCAATATTGACCAGACAGGTCATCGCCAATACGTTCATGCCCAGCTTACGATAGAGGGGCAGAAAAGCCGCCACGGCAATCATGTAGGTGGTGGAGCTGTCGCCGTCCAGCGAAACCAGCAGTGTTAATATGGCCGTACCTACCAGTACCTTAAGCGGATCGCCGCGCACAATTTTAAGAATAAAGCGTACCAGCGGGTCAAACAGCCCGGCGTCGATCATCAGGCCAAAATAGAGGATAGAAAAAGTCAGCATGACGCCCGTTGGGGCCAGCGCTTTTACGCCACTCAACATCATTTCGCCAAGACCATGATAATAACCGGCCGCCAGGGCAAACACTGTCGGCACGATAATCAGCGCGATCAGCGCCGACATCCTCTTGGTCATAATCAGGTACATGAAACAGGTCACCATTGAAAAACCCAGTATGGTCAGCACATTACTTCCCCTCTTCGGATGCTTATCGCAGGCTGCGGCGCGCTGGCCATCAGCAAAAGTTATCATTCAGGTCTAGGCGGTGGAAAAAAGTAAAATGGATGTTTCCTTCGGTAGCGTTAAGCTGTTGTTTTGTCGCTATACCGCCCAGATACTGATAATAATCTGTAATAAAAATTCATCATTTTTTTAACAAAGAAGAGTGATGGCGATCGGCTTTACCGGCGGGAAGAGTAGGTTATTGTGATTGCGATCAAACTCACCGCTGGCCTCAAAACCGGACCAGAAAGCGATAAGTCTCGTTATATCACTTAGCAGCTGGTTTACCCGAGGGCTGAACCACCAGCATTATGTGACAGCGTCACGAAAGGCTCATACTTAACGCTGTTATCAACTAACAACACGTGACAACGTCACTGATACTCTTCTTTTTCACCTGTTCTGCGGTTTTTAAGTGACAACGTCACTTAAACCGTTTAGTGAGAACCAAAATTGTGATGCATGTGCTTAAATTTTTTTAATCTTTTACCGGGAGAAAAGATGCATTAACCCTCAAAGTTACAGTGTCACATACGAATAACTCATTGATATATAAACAACCTCAACATATTCCTCTGCCCTACCCCTCATAAGACTAAATCTTTATCGTAATATGCCGATACAGAAAGCATCGTGTACCCTTTAAGGCTAATGAGATGTCCCTGAAAAGATCGTCGCTTCTGGTTTTACTCTTTTTATTTATCATTTTTTTTACCAGCATGATCGCTAACGTCTGGCTGCTGACCCGCAGTAATACGTCGCTGGATGCAGTCAATAAAGAAATTCGCGTTGTGCTGTCTATCATTGACCCTATTAACCACAGCCGCACGCTGCGCGTACGACTGATGGAATATATGAAAACGATGGAAAACAGCGGCAACCTGCAATCAGAACAGACGATGGCTGGCCTGAACGAGGTGCTCGGTAAAGCAGATAAAGCTTTCCAGGCCTATCTGGCCGCGCCGAAGCTGGAAGGCGAAGCCGGACTGGCTGATGAGTATCGCACTACCTACGAAACCTACCGTCATCAGGGTATCGATCCCTTGCTGGAGCTTGCAAAAATCAATGACCAGGCCGGTTTTAAAGCGCAGCTGCCGACCGTGATAAGCCTGGATCATCAGTATGAAGTGGTGCTGGATAAAGTCCTCGCGCTGCATGAAGAATACGCGAAGCGACTGAACAGCGACGCGCAGGGTAACTTCACCTTTGGTATCGGCCTGATCGCCGCCTTTGGCGTTCTGTTCCTGATCGTTATTGCAGGGGTACTGGTATTCCTGAAGCGCTACGTGCTCAGCCCACTGGACAGTGCCAAAGCGCATTGCAGCCAGATAGCTCAGGGTATTCTGGATACGCCGGTGCCGGTAGTGGCCTCTTCGCGTAGCGAAATTCAGGATCTGATGGGCACACTGGAGCAGATGCGCCGCTCGCTGACGGATATCATCAGTCAGGTGCGTAACTCCACGCAAACCGTCTCCCACGCCTCTCAGGAAATCGCCGCTGGTAACGTCGATCTGGCTTCACGTACCGAGCAGCAGGCCGCCGCGCTGACGCAAACCGCTGCCAGTATGGAAGAACTGGGCGCCACAGTGAAACAGAACACCGAAAACGTCTTTGAAGCCAGCCGCCTCACCAGTGAAGCGGTAACTAACGCCAAAACCGGCGAAAAAGTGGCGCAAGAAGTTATCGTCACTATGGGCAAAATTAATAGCAGTTCGAAGAAGATTGAAGACATTACTGGCGTAATTAACAGCATCGCATTCCAGACGAATATCCTGGCGCTGAACGCGGCGGTTGAAGCCGCGCGCGCGGGCGAACAGGGTCGTGGATTTGCAGTGGTGGCCGGTGAAGTCCGCAACCTGGCGCAGCGCAGTGCGGTGGCGGCAAAAGAGATTGAAAGCCTGATTGCCGAATCGGTGGTTAATATCAGGGCCGGATCCGCTCAGGTCAGCCGCACCGGCGAGGCTATCGGCGCGATTATCGCCTCGGTCAGCCAGGTCGACGTTCTGATGGATCATATTTCAACCGCTTCTGACGAGCAGAGCCGCGGCATCAGCCAGATTGAACAGGCAGTTACTGAGATGGACAGCGTCACCCAGCAAAACTCCGCGTTGGTGCAGGAGTCGGCAGCGGCTTCCGCCTCGCTGGAAGAGCAGGTGCACTTCCTTAACCACTCCGTTTCTACCTTCCGCCTGTCCGACGCTTAGTCTTCCCAACCCCGGCGGCGTGCCGGGGTTCCACTATAACAATAAACTTTATACGCCCACGCCGGCACGCTACATTTACGAGGACACCATGGCAATGTTACCTGCACTCTTAAACGCACTGATTCCAAAAAAACTTAACCCGCTGGCGGGCCGCCCGGTCAGCAACACTTACGACTGCCGCGCCCTGCCGACCTCGTTCAGCAGCCTGGGCACTGCCGGCGGCAAAGGCCTTTTGATGGTCTTTGTGCCACCGGAAGCCGACTTCGCTCGCGTTAACAGCGCCTGGCAAAAGATGAGCGCGCCGGGCCGTACCGTCTTTGCTATCTCTTCTACCGGCGCGCTGTGCGCACAGAAAGGCCGTTCCGCCTACTGTGCCACTAACGGCCCTCAGGGTAGCTGGCTGTGGCTGCCCGAGCAGACGATAGCCCGCCATGAGGTACACACTGTCGACCTGCAGGCTCCGCGCGGGGCCAGCGTCGCCCAGCGTATTGACAGCATTCGTGCCCAGCTGGATCGCCTGCAGGTCAGCATGTCGCTCTCTGCTGAAGAAACCTTCGCCATGATCTATTGCGACGGCCTTTCCTCTGCTGAAGGCTTTATGATGCAGGCCTGGTATGACAGCGGACGCTTCCCCTGCCTGGCTATCGGCGGGTCGGCGGGCGGCCGAACTGACTTCCAGAATACCTGGATGGCGACCGGCGGCCAGCTGCTGCAAAACAAAGCGGTGATCGTGTTCTGCCGCATGGCCAAAGGTAAATCTTTTGCGCCGTTTAAAAGCCAGAACTTCCAGCCTACTTCGCAAAGCTGGCTGGTGGCAGAAGCCGATCCTGTCGCCCGCACCGTGAGTTCCCTGTTCGACTCAACGGGCCGTCAGCAGCCTGCGGTAAAAGTGCTGGCTGATGCGCTGCATTGCAAACCGGAACAGCTGGAGCAAAAGCTGAAAGGTAAAACGTTTGGCGTGAAGGTGGCCGATGAGTACTTTATCCGCTCGGTAGCAAAGATCGAGGCGGAAAGCCTGACGTTCTTCTGTGATTTAGAGTTTGGTGACCGCCTTTATCTGCTGGAAGCGGGCGATTTCGTTTCCGCCACGAGCAGGGACTGGGACAGATTCGTCGCCACCCACGGTAAACCGGCAGGTCTGCTGCTGAACGACTGCCTGCTGCGCCGCCTTAACAATCCGGAAAGCCTGCCTGCAGCAGAGCTGTTCGATGGCGTACCGGCTGCCGGATTCTCCAGTTTTGGCGAAATTTTCGGCGTGCCGATCAACCAGACGCTTTCTGCGCTCGCCTTCTTCGATCGCGACGTAAAAGCCATGAGTCGCTTCCCGATTGAGTACGCGGACTACGCGGGTCACTATGCCCAGCGCTCGCTGCGTCGTTGGGAAGCCCTGCATACGCTGCAAACGGACGTTATTGATAAAGTGATTAACTATCAGCAGCAGATTGGGCCGGTAGTGCAAACTTTCCCGCTGCTGGAAAAAGCAACCAGCCGCCAGAGCGAGGCGCTGGACGTGGCCGGTGTCAATATCGGCGAGATTGGCGAGGCAGCAACCGTTACGCTGCTGGCGCAGGACGAGCTGGGCGTGGAAATCGGCGAGCTGGAAAGAATTTCGCAGGGCATTACACAAATCACCAGCGGCATCAGCACCATTGCCGACCAGACCAACCTGTTGGCGTTGAACGCGGCAGTAGAAGCTGCTCGAGCCGGATCTGCTGGTCGCGGCTTCGCCGTCGTGGCGGAAGAAGTCCGCCGCCTGGCCCGCTCTTCCAAAGAGCAGGCGGATGCCACGCGTGAAAGTATCAACGAGACGGTTGCGACCATCGCGCGCATCAAAAAGACCGCCTCTAAAACCGTCGCTACCACGGAAGACATGGCGCAGAAAAGCCATGCTGCACGCGGTCAAATTGCCGATCTCAGCGAGCAAAACAGCGCCGAGCGTAGCGGAATGGTCGAAAACATCGACCGGCTGAAAAACGCCGCCGACGGTCTGGATGCCATGCATCAGGCCGTGGCGCAGCTGACGGTATTGCAGGAACTGGTGCGTTCCTGATCCCCGGATGCGCAAGGCCCCGCGCGGCCTTGCGCATTTTTATACTTTTTTTATATTTTCCCACCGCATTTTTGCAAAATCTTTGCGGCCCGCTTTTTACACTCATGGCGAAATGACTCTCTTAATGAGGTGAACCGTGAGTGTTGCAGTGATAACCGGCGTGCTGCTGGTAGCGTTGTTGCTGGGCTATCTGATTTATGCCCTGATTAACGCGGAGGCCTTCTGATGGCGGCTTCCGCATCTTTACTGGCGACTTATCTGGTGGCGCTGCTGCTGCTGGCCTGGCCGCTTGGTCGGCTGACAGCCCGCCTGATAGATCCCCGTCCTCTTCCCTTTGTTGGAGGCGTTGAAACCGCGCTTTTTCGCATAGCCGGGCTGCGTGGTGAAATGCGCTGGCAAACTTATCTGCTGGCCGTGCTGCTGTTTAATGCTTTGGGATTTGTCCTGCTGCTGGCGATTTTGCTGTTACAGGGGACGCTGCCTTTCAACCCCCAACATTTTCCCGGTCTGGCCTGGGATCTGGCGCTAAATACTGCCGTCTCCTTCGTCACGAATACTAACTGGCAGGCCTATGCTGGCGAATCGTCGCTGAGCTACTTCAGCCAGATGGCGGGACTGACGGTGCAGAACTTTTTCTCGGCGGCCACCGGCATTGCTGTTGCTTTCGCCCTTACCCGCGCGTTTGCCCGCCGCTCCTCCGCCACGCTGGGCAATGCCTGGCAGGATCTGAGCCGCATCGTGCTCTGGCTACTGCTGCCCCTCTCGCTGCTGTTAGCGCTGCTGTTTATTCAACAGGGCGTGGTGCAAAGCTTTTCTGACTATCTGCCTTTCACCAGCCTTGAAGGGGCGAAGCAGCTGCTGCCAATGGGGCCGGTCGCCTCGCAGGAAGCGATCAAGCTGCTGGGCACCAACGGCGGCGGCTTCTTTAATGCTAACTCGGCCCATCCGTTTGAAAACCCAACCGACATCAGCAATTTTGCGCAGATGCTGGCCATTTTCCTGATCCCAGCAGCACTCTGTTTTGCCTTTGGTGAAGCGGTTGGCGATGCCCGTCAGGGACGGGTGATTCTGGCAGCCATGACGCTGATTTTTCTGCTTTGTGCCGCCGCGATGTTCTGGGCCGAACTGCAGGGCAATCCTGTCCTGCGGTCACTGGGCGGGGACGGGACCAACCTTGAAGGCAAAGAAAGCCGCTTCGGCGTGCTGGTTAGCGGCCTTTACGCCGTTATCACCACGGCAGCTTCCTGCGGTGCGGTAAATGCCATGCACGACTCTTTTACCGCGCTGGGCGGCATGATCCCCCTGTGGCTGATGCAGATCGGTGAAGTGATCTTTGGCGGAGTCGGATCGGGACTGTACGGAATGCTGCTCTTTGTGCTGCTGGCGGTGTTTATCGCCGGGCTGATGATTGGCCGTACACCGGAATATCTGGGGAAAAAAATCGACGTACGTGAGATGAAAATGACGGCACTGGCAATCCTGGTGACGCCTGCGCTGGTGCTGCTCGGCAGCGCGCTGGCGATGATGACTGATGCCGGACGCGCGGCCATGCTTAACCCTGGCGCGCACGGCTTCAGCGAAGTACTTTACGCCCTCTCCTCCGCCGCCAATAACAACGGCAGCGCCTTTGCCGGCCTCTCCGCCAACACGCCGTTCTGGAACCTGCTGCTGGCTTTTTGCATGTTGGCGGGCCGCTTCCTGATTATTGTCCCGGTGATGGCGATTGCCGGATCGCTGGCCGCCAAAAAAGTCCAGCCGGTGAGCAGCGGCACTCTGCCCACACACGGCCCGCTGTTTGTCGGCCTGCTGATTGGCACCGTGCTGCTGACCGGCG
>NZ_DALZCD010000229.1:0-6965 GCF_031978025.1 Erwinia sp. | reverse complement strand
ATTGGCGGCGGAAAGCTGGTGTCGCTAGGCGGCAGCTGGTATTTCCTTCTGGCCGGTATCGTCACCGTGCTGGCCGCTATTCAGTTTTTCCGTCGTAAATCTTCCGCCGTTGGGGTTTATGCGCTGGTATTTATCGGTACGGTAATCTGGGCATTACTGGATGTCGGGCTGGATTTCTGGCCGCTGGTATCGCGCCTGATGACTCCCGCCGGGCTAATGCTGTTGGCCGTGATAACCCTTCCCGCGTTGCGCAAAAGCGAAGAAAAATCCTCTGCGGCAAAACCGGCTTATAGCGCTGCAGCCGTGCTGGTTGCAGGCCTGGTCGTGACCTTCGTACAGATGTTCCAGCCGCACTCGCCGGTAACTGATGGCAGTGAACTGCCGCTGGTGCCGGTTAATAAAGCTGGCGAACAGAAAAACTGGGACAACTACGGCAACACGCCGGGCGGCAGCCGCTTTGTGGCGCTGGATCAGATTACGCGTGACAACGTGAAGGATCTGAAAGTGGCCTGGACTTTCCGCACCGGCGATATTCCTGACAGCCCTACCGGCAACGGCGCGGAAGACCAGCAAACGCCGCTGCAGATTGGCGATGTGCTTTACCTTTGTACGCCGCACAACAACGTGATTGCGGTTAACGCCGACACGGGGAAAAAGAAGTGGGAGCACGTGGTGAATGCTAAGGCTGAAGTCTGGAACCGCTGTCGCGGCCTGGCTTACTTTGACGCCACTCAGCCGCTGAAGCAGCCTTCCGTGCCCGGCTCTACGCCTGTGCCACAGGCGACGCTGGCGGCAGGTGATAGCTGTCAGCGTCGCCTGCTGATGAACACTATCGATGCACGCCTGATGGCTATTAATGCCGATAACGGCGAGCTGTGCCAGAACTTCGGCGACCACGGCGTGGTTGACCTGAAAGCAGGGCTGGGCGAAGCGCAGGATCCTAAATATCAGCTGACCTCTGCGCCGACGCTTGCGGGCACTACCGTTGTGGTCGGCGGCCGCGTAGCGGATAACGTCCAGACCGATATGCCCGGCGGCGTCATCCGCGGTTTTGATGTGATCACCGGTCAGATGCGTTGGGCATTCGATACCGGCAACGACGATCCGAATGCTGCGCTGCAGCCGGGCCAGAACTACGCTCGCAGCACGCCTAACTCCTGGGCGCCGATGTCCTACGATCCCGCCATGAATACCGTGTTTATGCCAATGGGCAGTTCGTCGGTCGATCTGTATGGCGCAACGCGTACGGCGTTAAACCATAAATATGGCGCTTCCATTCTGGCAGTCGATGCGACTACCGGCAAAGAAAAGTGGGTTTATCAGACGGTACATAACGATCTGTGGGATTTTGACCTGCCGATGCAGCCAGGCCTGATTGACTTCCCGATGAAGGATGGCACCAGCAAACCGGCCGTCGTGATTGGAACCAAAGCGGGCCAGATCTACGTGCTGGATCGTCTGACCGGCCAGCCGCTGACCGAAGTGAAAGAAGTGCCGGTCAGGAAGGGCAATATTCCGAACGAACAGTACACGCCGACGCAGCCTAAATCTGTTGGTATGCCGCAGATTGGCGCAGATACGCTGAAAGAATCTGATATGTGGGGCGCCACGCCGTTCGATCAGCTTGCCTGCCGTGTGGCCTTTAAATCCATGCGTTACGACGGCCTCTACACCGTGCCGGGCACCGACAAAGCGCTGAGCTTTCCGGGTTCGCTGGGCGGCATGAACTGGGGCAGTCTTTCTACCGATCCCAACAATCACTACATCTTCGTCAATGACATGCGTCTTGGCCTGTGGGTGCAGATGATCCCGGCCAATACCGGCGCTACCGCCCGCGGCAGTAACGGCGGTGAAGCGATTAACACCGGCATGGGTGCGGTACCGCTAAAAGGGACGCCGTATGCGGTCAATAAAAATCGCTTTATGTCGCCGCTGGGCATCCCTTGCCAGAAGCCGCCGTTCGGTACGCTCTCTGCTATCGATCTGAAAACGCAGAAGCTGGTGTGGCAGGTGCCGGTTGGCACCGTGCAGGATACCGGCCCGTTCGGCGTCAAAATGCATGCGCAAATGCCGGTAGGCATGCCGACACTGGGCGGCACACTGGCTACCCAGGGCGGTCTGGTGTTTATTGCGGGCACGCAGGATTACTATCTGCGCGCGTTTGATTCGGCTACCGGGAAAGAGGTGTGGAAAGCGCGCCTGCCGGTGGGCAGTCAGGGCGGCCCCATCAGCTATAAATCGCCGAAAACAGGGAAACAGTACATCCTGATTTCAGCCGGCGGCGCGCGGCAGTCTCCGGATCGCGGCGACTACGTGATGGCTTTCGCGCTGGAGAAATAAGCGCAGTAATAAAAAGCCCCGCCATCGCTGGCGGGGCTTTTTACTTTTACTGGCCATCCTGCCAGAGCTGTACCAGCCCGGGTGGCGCCTGATCCTCAGGGATAAGGATCACCAGATTGCCAACCTGCTGCTGCGTGGCATAGCTTATTTCGATACGATAATAACGCTGATCGCCTCTTCCGGCGCGGCTCTGCTCTCCCGGGGGTTCTCCCAGCGGCAGCGCCTGACGAAGCACGCTACAAACATGTTCCCGCTGTGGAGGATTCAACTGGGCGAGCGTGATGCGCTTCGCGCCAGCCAGTTTAGGGATATAGGCAAAGCCGCCTTCGCGCGCCACGTCGATCACCGCGTCGTCGCTCAGTTCCGGAAGTGAATTCATAGCACGCCAACCTCCTTCCAGGCATTTTCAATGGCCTGACCAACCGACTTATTAAAACGCTTCTGACCGTGATTAACGGTATACCGTGCAAAGGTTTTAAAATCGGCGTTCTGCGGCAGCGTTTTGTCGCACACCGTATCGTACCAGGCGTAGCCGGCCTGCTCCCAGGCATAGCCACCCAGCGCTTTCGCGGCCAGGTAGAAAGCGCGATTGGGGATACCGGAATTGAGATGCACGCCGCCATTGTCGTCGCGCGTTTGTACATAGCCCTTCATATCGGCAGGTTGGGGGTCTTTGCCCAACAGCGGATCGTCGTAGGCCGTACCGGGTGCTGACATTGAACGCAGGCCTTTACCATTGATGCCTTTGGCCAGCAGGCCTTCACCAATAAGCCAGTCTGCCTGGTCGGCCGTCTGCTTACGGCTGAACTGTTTAACCAGCGAGCCAAACACGTCCGACAGCGATTCGTTTAGCGCGCCTGCCTGCTCAAAATAGATCAGTCCTGCCTCGGTTTCCGTCACGCCGTGCGCCAGTTCATGGCCGACCACATCCAGCGCAATGGTAAAACGGTTGAAGATCTCGCCGTCGCCGTCGCCAAATACCATCTGCTGACCGTTCCAGAAAGCGTTCTGGTAGCCTTTACCATAATGCACGGTGCCTTTCAGCGTCAGTCCCTGATTATCCAGAGAGTTGCGCTGGTAAGCCTGCCAGAAGAAATCATAGGTCACGCCCAGGTAATCGTAAGCCTCGTTGGCGGCGACGTCGTTATTACCCGACTGGCCTTCGCTGCGCACCAGCGTACCGGGGAGGTTTTGCGTCTGCTCTGAATCATAGATTTCCCGCTGAACCTGGCCCGGCGTGGCGGTTTTCGCCCCGTCCGGTTTAACCCAGGTTTCCGCCATCAGCGTCTGCACGTGCGCCAGCGTTTGACGCGCGTGGTTTTGCTGCTGGCCAGAGCCGTTATCAATGATTTTGCGCAGAATGTAGGGAGGAATGACGCCGTAATGCATACCATGCTCCTTGGTCTATCGTAAATGTCCAAAAAGTATAGTGGTTACTTTGCGTACGCGCATCGCGGGTGCCCACATTTTTGCTCTGGATATGACTGGCCCTGATTCAGGGCCAGTCATTCAGACTTTTTTCGCGCGGGATTTTTTTACGGGCGTGACCACCGTGACTTCGCTCTCTATCCAGCCGTCGTTCAGCCTGGTCTTCAACCGGTCGCCGGCCTTCAGCTGCGCGGTTTTTTTAATGGCCTGACCATCGGCTGCGGTGGTGACGCTAAAACCGCGTGCCAGCGTCGCCAGCGGGCTGACGCCTTCCAGCTGTGCGGCCAGCGTGGCGAACTGCTGCTTGCCGTCGTTGAGCTGCGTCTGCATCGACTGCTGTAAACGGTAGCGCCACTGCTGAAGCTGCTGCTGCGCGCGATAGAGGCGGTTCTGCGGCTGCGTGGCGGCCAGCCGTTGCGTCGTCTGTTCCTGCTGACGAGCGGCCTGACGCAGCCGCAGCTGCATGGCGTCATCCAGCCTGCGGTGGATGCGCATCAGCGCCGTCTGCTGACGCGCCAGCCGCAGCTGAGGATGCTGCTGCTGTAAGCGGTGATGCAGGCGGGTAAACGTCCGGTTCTGCTGAGCGAGATAGTAATCCATCGCCATCTCCAGCCGGGTCTGCTGTGACTGCAGCTGGCGCAGCAGCTCGATCTGATTGCGGCTGACCAGCTCTGCCGCCGCAGAAGGGGTAGGGGCGCGCAAATCCGCGACAAAATCGGCGATAGTCACGTCGGTCTCGTGCCCCACGGCACTGACGATAGCGATGCGGCTGGCGAAAATCCCCCGCGCCACGCGTTCATCATTAAAGCTCCACAGATCTTCCAGCGAACCGCCGCCACGACCCACGATCAGCACATCGCATTCTGCACGCTGGTTTGCCAGCTCAATAGCACGAACGATGCTGGCTGGCGCATCCGCACCCTGGACCGGTGTGGGATAGATGACAACCGGCAGGGAAGGGTCACGGCGGTGTAAAACCCGCAGCACATCGTGCAGCGCTGCGCCGGTGGCGGAGGTGATTACGCCAACCTGACGAGCCGGATCGGGCAGCGGCTGCTTATGGCTCTGTTCAAACAGGCCTTCGCTTGCCAGCTTCTGCTTCAGCTGCTCGAACTGCTGCTGAAGCAGCCCGTCGCCGGCGGGCTGCATACTTTCGGCAATCAGCTGATAGTCGCCGCGCGGCTCATAAAGCGTGATGGTCGCCCGGACCAGCACCTGCTGACCATTTTGCGGCCGAAAGGTGGTGCGACGATTGCTATTGCGAAACATCGCGCAGCGTACCTGCGCGCCGTCATCCTTAAGCGTAAAGTACCAGTGGCCGGAAGAGGGCTGGGAAAAGTTAGAGATCTCGGCGCTTAGCCAGACCTGGCCCATCTCCATTTCCAGCAGCTTGCGCACCGTAGTATTCAGGCGGCTGACGGTAAAAATATTGGCGGTTGGCGGTAGCGACATGTGATTGAGATCAAACTTTAAATCAGAGGGTTAATTAACCGATACTACATGCCTGACGAGACGGATCAAGAGTTTTTCATAAATAATGCTGGAGGCAATCGATTACGCCCTGTATAATGCCGCGGCAATATTTTACAAGTTCTCATTCACCCTGAGGTTGAGATATTGCCATGCTAAGAATCGCTAAAGAAGCCCTGACATTTGACGACGTGCTGCTCGTTCCCGCTCATTCGACTGTGTTGCCTAATACGGCCGACCTCAGTACCCAGCTCACCAAAACCATTCGCCTGAATATTCCTATGCTCTCTGCGGCTATGGACACCGTGACCGAAGCGGGCCTGGCTATTGCGCTGGCGCAGGAAGGCGGCCTGGGCTTTATCCATAAAAATATGCCCATCGAGCGCCAGGCGGAAGAAGTCCGCAAGGTGAAGAAGCATGAAAGCGGCGTGGTAACCGATCCACAAACGGTGCTGCCGACAACCGCGCTGAGCGAAGTGAAGCTGCTGACCGAGCGTAACGGTTTCGCAGGCTATCCCGTGGTGAACGGCAACAACGAGCTGGTGGGCATCATCACCGGCCGTGACGTGCGCTTCGTCACCGACATGAGCCTGCCGGTCTCTGCGGTGATGACGCCAAAAGAGCGTCTGGTTACCGTACGCGAAGGCGAAGCGCGTGAAGTCGTACTGCAGAAGATGCACGAAAAACGCATCGAAAAAGCACTGGTAGTGGATGACGCTTTCCATCTGCTGGGCATGATCACCGTTAAAGATTTCCAGAAAGCCGAACGTAAGCCTAACGCCTGTAAAGATCAGGAAGGTCGCCTGCGTGTGGGTGCCGCGGTGGGCGCGGGTGCGGGCAACGAAGAACGCATAGACGCGCTGGTCGCGGCTGGTGTTGACGTTCTGCTGATTGACTCTTCGCACGGTCACTCCGAAGGCGTGCTACAGCGTATCCGCGAAACCCGTGCAAAATATCCTGACCTGCAGATCCTTGGCGGTAACGTAGCGACCGGCGCCGGCGCGCTGGCGCTGGTTGAAGCCGGCGTGAGCGCGGTGAAAGTAGGTATCGGCCCTGGCTCAATCTGTACTACCCGTATCGTTACCGGCGTGGGCGTACCGCAGATCACCGCTGTTTCTGACGCCGTTGCCGCGCTGGAAGGTACCGGCATTCCTGTTATCGCCGATGGCGGTATCCGTTTCTCCGGCGACATTGCTAAGGCGATTGCGGCGGGTGCCAGCGCGGTAATGGTTGGCTCCATGCTGGCAGGTACCGAAGAATCACCGGGCGAAATCGAACTCTACCAGGGCCGCTCGTTTAAATCCTACCGCGGTATGGGTTCCCTGGGCGCGATGTCTAAAGGCTCTTCTGACCGTTACTTCCAGACCGATAACGCGGCGGACAAGCTGGTGCCGGAAGGCATCGAAGGTCGCGTAGCCTATAAAGGCCGCCTGAAAGAGATCGTCCACCAGCAGATGGGTGGCCTGCGCTCCTGTATGGGCCTGACCGGCTGCGGCACCATTGAAGCCCTGCGCACCAAAGCGGAATTTGTTCGCATCAGCGGCGCGGGCATCACCGAAAGTCACGTGCACGACGTCACCATTACCAAAGAGTCGCCAAACTACCGCATGGGTTCCTGATAACCCGGCCCGATGCCCGGCGCTGACCGGGCATTTTACTTAATCCCTGTATTTGTTTATCGCTCTGGAAATAGCCCAATGACCACGGAAAATATCCATAAACACCGC
>NZ_DALZCD010000228.1:0-6981 GCF_031978025.1 Erwinia sp. | reverse complement strand
CTCACAGCGAGTTCTACACCCTGGGCGGGCTGGGCATCAGTCCCAACAATGAAGTGATGGCGCTGGCGGAGGATTTTTTGTCGCGCCGTCAGTACGGCATTCGCTTTCGCAATCTTAAAACCGGCAACTGGTATCCGGAAGTGCTGGATAACGTCTCCTCCAGCTTTGTCTGGGCCAGCGACAGCCGCACCTTTTATTATGTGCTGAAAGATAAACAGACGCTGCTGCCGTGGCAGGTCTGGCGTCATCGGCTGGGGACGCCACAGCGGGATGACGAGCTGGTTTATGAAGAGCAGGATGAGACTTTCTACGTCAGCCTGCATAAAACGATGTCCGAGCACTTTATTCTGATCGTGCTTAACAGCACCACCACCAGCGAAATCCAGCTGCTGGATGCGGAATTCGCCGACGCGCAGCCGCAAATATTTTGTCCGCGTCGTAAGGATCACGAATACAGCCTCGATCATTACGATCACCATTTTTATGTGCGATCCAACCGCGCAGGTAAAAACTTTGGTCTGTACCGTACCGATCACGTGAAAGAAGAGAAATGGCAAACGCTGATTGCGCCACGCGACCACGTTATGCTGGAAGATTTTGCGCTGTTTCGCGACTGGCTGGTAGTGGAAGAGCGTCAACGTGGCCTGACCAGCCTGCGGCAGATTAACTGGCAGAGCGGAGAAGATTACGGGATCGCTTTTGACGATCCGGCCTACGTTACCTGGCTTGCTGTGAACCCCTCGGCCAACACCAGCAAACTGCGTTACGGTTACTCTTCCATGACCACGCCAGATACCCTGTTTGAGCTGGATATGGACAGCGGCGAGCGAACCATTCTCAAACAGACGGAAGTGCAGGGTTTTGATGCGAACGACTACCACAGTGAACACCACTGGATTAAGGCTCGCGATGGCGTGGAAGTGCCGGTTTCGCTGGTCTATCACCGGCAGCACTATCTCCCCGGAAAAAGCCCCATGCTGGTTTACGGTTATGGCTCCTATGGCAGCTGTATGGATGCCGATTTCAGCTCCAGCCGCCTGAGCCTGTTGGATCGCGGCTTCGTATTCGCGCTGGCGCATATTCGTGGCGGCGGCGAACTGGGCCAGCAATGGTACGAAGATGGCAAACTGTTGAAAAAACTCAACACCTTCCACGATTTTATCGACGTCACCAACGCGCTGGTAGAAAAGGGCTACGGCAACCCTGAGAAACTCTATGCCATGGGCGGCAGCGCTGGCGGCCTGCTGATGGGCGCGGTAATTAACATGGCGCCAATGCGTTTTCATGGCCTGGTCGCCCAGGTGCCGTTTGTAGACGTGGTCACCACGATGCTGGACGAATCAATCCCACTGACGACGGGAGAATATGATGAGTGGGGCAATCCGGCGGACGAGCGTTACTATCGCTATATGCGGCAATACAGCCCCTATGACTGCATCACCGAACAACACTATCCGCATATGCTGGTGACAACCGGACTGCATGATTCCCAGGTGCAGTACTGGGAACCGGCGAAGTGGGTGGCAAAGCTGCGCGAGTTTAAAACGGACGATAATTTGTTGCTGCTCTGCACCGACATGGATGCAGGGCATGGCGGCAAGTCGGGCCGTTTTAAATCCTACGAGGGCGTGGCGCTGGAATATGCTTTTCTGATTGGTCTGGCGCAGGAAACGTTAAGCCCCGCCAACGCTCGTTAATCCGCTGACAGCGCTCTTTCCATAGCGCTTTTCAGATCGGGCTTCAGATCCGGGATATTTTTCAACATCCATTTCAGGTATCCCGGATCGCGCTTCACCACATCATCAATGCGGCTGCCGCGATACTTGCCAAACGGGAAGGTGGCGCTGGAACCCCGAACCTGCATTCGACGCACCATTTCCGGCGCATCCCAGCCGGAAAACGACATAATGCGGATCAGCAAGGCAGCGGTCACATAGCAGTCGTACAGTGCACGGTGAGCGTGTAAATCCTCAGGCGGCGTAACTTCCAACTGTAAAGCTTCGCGCAGCGCCTGGTTACCGTACTTCTTGCCCGGCCACAGGCCTTTCGCCAGCGTCATGGTGCAAATCCACTCGCCCGGCATCTCCGGCAGCATTCGGCGATCAAAGCTGGCGTTATGCGCGACATAGTAAGGGCTGCCGTGATAGCGGCCAATCGCCTCTTCAATGGTAGGTTTGCCCTGTACCATCGCTTCGGTAATGCGGTGGATCGCCATAGCCTGACGGCTGATAGGGCGGTCGGGGCTGATCAGATCGCTCATAGGGTTCACGATCCTGCCGTCGATAACATCAACGGAAGCGACTTCTACTACGCCGCCCTGTAAGCCACAGGTTTCGGTATCTATTACGCGTAACATAATTTCTCTCTTCAGAGGGCGGCAACCGTGCATAAATCGTGCACTTCGCCCTGCCATTTACTGTCCTGACGTCGGGCAATAACCAGCTGCTCGCCGCTACCACCTGCGATAACCTGCCTGCCTTTTTCATCCCAGACAGCGCTTTTCCCGGCACTCTGAAAACCGCCAGTAGGAAGAGCATGGTTCGCCATCAGCACGGCAATATTGAATTTGCGTGACCAGCGCGCCAGGTATTCGCAATCCTTGTGATACCCTTTTTCAGACAGCAAGACGCTGGTGGCATAAAGATTAGCGCCACGGTTAGCGGCATCGCGAGCGTAGTCTTCCACACTGATATCAGCACAGACTGCCATCGCCACATGATGATGCTGATAGCCGAACACGGGGACGCTTTGTCCGGGGTGGAAAAACGGCTTTTCCGCCTCAACCAGGTTACGTTTAAAGTAGGCCAGGCGCGTACCATCAGGTAAAAAAGCCAGCGCGCAGAGGCGCGTCTTGTCACCATCCTGTAGAGGAACACCGGTGACAATGCTCATGCGGTATTCTGTCGCCGCTTCGGCAAAAGCGTTAAGGCGGATATCGTCGATAGACATTGCCAGCTGGCTGGCGAGTGCAAGCTCATAGCCTGTAATGGACAGTTCCGGAAACAGCAGTAAATCGACCCGATGCTCAGCGGCCTGACGAACAAAAGCCAGATGGCGTTCAATATTCCACTCGATGTCTCCGGGACGAGACCCTGATTGCGCGGCGGCGATACTCCAGACGGACATAAATTTACTCGCAATAAGGTTTTTGAGTGGTTATCTCAACTGAAGCGACCAGGAAACACAAGTTATTCGCGCAACTATTTTTGTTTCGGTTCGTAGGGCAGACGGGAAAGGCTTAGCGAGGCCTGCCGGTAATGCATCAGCCGTTGACGAAACCAGTCACGTAACCTTTCCGGCTGTTCGCGCTCCACCATCTCCGCCACTACCGGCATATTGTAACGTTCTTTAAACGCCACGCCTGCGGCAGCAATATCGACATTGATTTTGTCTTTTTCTTCCTGCGGTAGCACCGCCAGATTGTAATTCATGATGACCTCCGTTGACTCGCGGCAAAAATAAAGCAGACGGCTGCGTTTCGCAAGCCTGACGGTCGGCTAAAGCCGTTAACGACTCGACACTTTATGGGGAGCGGAGTATTCTTTCGGCCTTGTCGCAGCCCTGAGCTGCACCAAACGGGATGGATTCGATGCGTAGGTCAATGATTTTCGCGCTGGCGCTGAGTGCCGCCGCTTTCTCACAGCAGGTTTCTGCTCACGCCCACCTTAAAAGCCAGTATCCGGCCGCTAATGCCAGTGTGGAAGCTTCGCCGCAGGCTTTAACGCTGACGTTTTCGGAAGATATCGAACCGGCTTTCAGCGGGGTCGAGGTCACGACTAATCAGCAGCAGGCCGTGCCGCTCTCTGAGGCCGAACGTGCGCCCAGACAACACAACCAGCTGATCGTGCCGCTGGCGAAACCCCTCAGTAGCGGTCAGTATCAGGTCAGCTGGCATGTACTGTCGGTTGACGGACATAAAACTAAGGGAACCTACACCTTTAGCGTGAAATAATATGTCCCTCAGCCTGTTCTATCTGCTTTTCCGCTGGCTGCATTTTGCCGCACTGATGTCGCTGACGGGGGGCGCAGTGTACACCACGCTGCTGGCGCCCGCGCGTTTCAGGCCGCAGCTGGCCCTGCGCTTCCGTCGGCTACTGGTTACCGCTTCGCTGCTTTCGCTGGCAACGGCAATCATGCTGCTGGTGGCGCAAACTGGCCTGATGGCCGATGGCTGGCGTGATATCGGCAATAGCGCAGTATGGCAGGCGGTCCTGCAGACGCGCTTTGGACAGGCCTGGCAATGGCAGCTGCTCGCTGCGCTGGTAGGCGTGGTCGCCTTAACCACCCGCGGACAGTTGCGGCAGTGGTTGTTGTTGCTGAGTGGGGTGGGGCAGCTGGTTGGGTTGGCTTTTGTCGGTCATGCGACGATGCTGGACGGTGCGGCCGGTTGGCTACAGCGTCTGAACCATAGCCTCCATCTTTTGTCGGCGGCCTTTTGGGCGGGCGGCCTGATCCCTGTGCTGATTTTGATGCGTGATATGCCGCGTCTCCCCACTGCCGGTGACGCCATCTTTACGCTGATGCGTTTTTCCCGTTACGGTCACCTGGCCGTGGCTTTGGTTATTATCAGCGGAGCAGTCAATGCTTTCATCCTGCTGCCGGGCTGGCCACCGACATTTGGCCGTTACAGCCAGCTTCTGCTGTTGAAAACGCTACTGGTAGGGGTAATGTGCGGCGTTGCGCTGTTTAATCGTTACTGGCTGGTACCGCGCTTTCAGGATAATGGGGAGAGAGCCCGTTACCTGTTTATGCTGACCACGCTGGCTGAGCTGCTGCTTGCTGCTCTGGTGGTGGCGCTGGTAAGCTTTTTCGCTACGCTGGAACCAGCCTGAATATTTACCGCCTGCTTTTGGGCGTATTGATAAGAGGTAGTGCAACATCATGAAAAAATTAGTTGGCCTGATGCTGGCTTTGAGTTTTTGTTCCAGCGCGATGGCATCAGAAGTGATTACCATCAGCCGCTTTGAAGTGGGTAAAGACAAATGGGCTTTCGACCGTGAAGAGGTGATGCTGACCTGCACCAAAGACGGCGCATTGTATGCCATCAACCCCAGCACGCTGATGCAGTATCCACTGAATGATATTGCTGAGCAGCAGTTAAAAAGCGGGCAGGTAAAAGGGCAGCCGATTAGCGTTATCCAGATTGACGATCCGGCGCACCCGGGCCAGAAAAAGAGCCTGGCGCCTGTTATTGAGCGTGCGCAAAAGCTGTGTGACTAAACATTTTGCCGCGCTGGCCCTCCGGCTGGCGCGGTAGCAGCAATTCTCCATTCCTGCCATTCCGTCACTGTTTCTGCCGTTACGATCACAGAGCTGTCATATTTTAGCTGGTCCTGAACCCTCAGGCTGGAAAATCCCCGCCTCTGTACTACCTTATAAAGAGCAAGGCGTCATAGCCTGCATAAATGCCAACTTTTAGCGCACGGCTCCTACCAGAGCCATTCCCCTGGACCAAAGACAGGAATCGTCTTTGGTCTTTTTTTGTTAGGGGTTTTAAAATAATAACTTATATTTAAATCAATCACTTAAAAGCTATCCAGTTGTATCGTATTACCCTCTGTAAGAACCTATGTAGACACTTTGTAGTCACTTTTTAGCGCCATTCTTGCCAGCGGATTGTTGGTTACGGCCTCTTCCAAATGGTCAGGCGCAAAGTGCGCATAGCGCATGGTCACACGGATATCTGAATGCCCTAGAATGCGTTGCAGTACCACAATATTGCCACCGGCCATCATAAAGTGGCTGGCAAAGCTATGCCGCAAAACGTGGCTCATTTGGCCTTCTGGTAAGGTTATTTCTGCAAGACGTATTACGCGGTAAAATTGCCGATAGCACTCTGAGAAAAACTTCCCTTCCTTATCTTTAAGCTCGTTATACAAATCATCCCCGATAGGAACCGTACGATTTTTCTTACCTTTAGTGTTAATGAACGTGATTTTGTTGGGCGATATCTGGCTCGCTTTCAACCCTGCGGCTTCGCTCCATCGTGCGCCTGTAGACAAACAAATTCTGACTATCAGTGTTAACTCTGGGTTGCCGTGTAGTTCACAGGCTGCAAGCAGACGTAAGATTTGAGCGTCGGTGAGCCAGGCCATCTCTTTTTCAGGATCGTCAAATTCGCGAATATTTTTAAGCGGGTTGGGGTAGTCGATTTCTCCCAGGCGCTCCAGCTCATTAAATACCGCTCTCAAAAAGCAGTGCTCACGGTTTACCGTACCGACTTTAACCTTCAGAGATTTTTCACTGGTTTTATAGCCGTTCTTAATTAGTCCGCTTAGCCGCCTCTCGCGATAGTGTGCCCAGTCTTTAGCAGTGATGGAGGTGGCAATCGGATCACCTAATCCTCGACAAATAATATGGAGTTTGCCCAATCGACCCTTTTTATCGCCCAGTGAACAACCGTGCAGCTTGTACCACAGGCTTATTAATTCGCTCAGTTTACGGCTGTCTTCCTTCTTGCCGAGCCAGGGCTTATCCTTTGCTTCCTCCGCCTGATAGCGTTCATAAGCGATTGCTTCGGCACGCGTCTTAAATGTTTTCCTGATGCGCTTACCTTCTCGCCCGTTCGGGTAAAAGTCACATAACCATTTGCCGTCCGTCTGTTTTCTGATTGCCATGATGCCGCCTGAAAAAGAAAAGCCACAAAAATACTGTATATAAAAACAGTATTCAATGTTTGATTTCTGGCTTTCATACAAACAGGTTTAATGAAGAATATTCTGGAAATCAATAAGAAGGCAGGGATTTAGCGTAGACACAAGTATAAAAAAACCCGCTTTCGCGGGCTTAATCAATGGAGCAGGGAAGGCTGTTGTGCGTTATGAGTAAAGATCGGTACCTTGTTAGTCTGACCTGGCGAAACAATCATTCCCGCTATGCTTTCATGCGTTTTGAAAGTGCAGCTGCAATTGATGTTCTGGCACTGGTGATAGCGTTCTTTAGTCTCGCGTGAAATATAGCGGCTGCTTTTGGCATGGGCAG
>NZ_DALZCD010000227.1:0-7009 GCF_031978025.1 Erwinia sp. | reverse complement strand
ATCAAACATAGTGATTTCCCGGACTGGCAGGCCCGGCGGTAAACCGGGCGGATAAAAATATATTGCGGCTCAGGCGGACAGGCATACGACAAGGCCGACTGACTTTCGCTGCAGGTTCAGCTTTGCGGCATAAACGACTGGTAGTCTCTTATACCGTCGAACGTCTGGTTTGAGGACAAAAATAGCGGTGCTGGCATTACCGTTAAGCCGCTCTGGGCTGAGGACAAAATAACGCCGCTGGCATTACCGTTAAGCCGCTCTGGGCTGAGGACAAAATAACGCCGCTGGCGTTACCGTTAAGCCGCTCTGGACTGAGGACAAAATAGCGGCGCTGGCATTGCCGTTACGCTGCTCTGGACTGAGGACAAAATAACAGCGTTGGCATTGCCGTTACGCTGCTCTGGGCTGAATGCAAAATAGCGGTGCTGGCTTTACCGTTAAGCCGCTCTGGGCTGAATGCAAAATAGCGGTGCTGGCTTTACCGTTAAGCCGCTCTGGGCTGAATGCAAAATAGCGGCACTGGCATTGCCGTTAAGCCGCTCTGATCGAAGAGCAAAATAGCCATAACGTTTTTGCCGTTAAGCCGCCTGCCCGTGGTTAATACCGGGCAAGCGGCCAGACACTCAGCTTTGCGGGTTCAGCAACCATACGCCTTCGCGATCGACGGTAATGCTTTGATCGCGGGTCTGGCCCCGGTTGCTGATGCTGAAGCGGTAGTCGCCCGGCGGCAGCTGCAGCATGGCGAAACCGTTCGGCGACGGCACCAGTGCCTGCGCATTGCCGTTCATCGCCACTTTGTCACCCGGCAGCAGCTTGATATAAACCTGCGCAACCGGCTCCGGTGGTGGCGCAGGCTCGGCGGCCTGTGGCGCGGCTTCCGGCTGCACTTTAGCGGTTTCCGCTGGCG
Organism: Erwinia sp.; assembly: GCF_031978025.1. Classification (NCBI taxonomy): domain Bacteria; kingdom Pseudomonadati; phylum Pseudomonadota; class Gammaproteobacteria; order Enterobacterales; family Erwiniaceae; genus Erwinia; species Erwinia sp. The sequence goes on along the minus strand of NZ_DALZCD010000227.1, from coordinate 6,102 downwards.
GCTGAGCAGCCACCGGCGCCGTGGTTGCCGCTGGTGCCTCGGTGGCAGCCACCTGCGGCGCATCGTTGCCGCCGCCGCCCGCCATCAGCGCACCCACGCCAATTCCCACCAGCACGCCTGCGGCAATCAGCCCCGGCATCATAAACCGTTTCAGGCCGGTGGCTTTTGGCGCGGTCGGTTCTTCTTCCACCGGTACCAGCATCGTGCCCGGCCCGCTGACCTTCACCTCAACGATCTCATTGATCTCACTGGGAGAAAGCGCCATCAGCGCCGCCAGCTCGTCTATGGTCTGCGGACGATCTTCCGGCTGCAGCGCCAGCGCACGGTCAATGGCATGCAGCAATGGCAGCGAGTAGCCTGCAGGCTTTTGCTGCACCAGCGGCTTGTAGCTGTCTTCAATGCTGCGCACCACGCTGACCGGCGGCGGCGAGCCAACAATCAGCGTATGCAGCACCGCGCCCAGCGCATAAATATCGGTCCAGGTGCCCTGCTCGCTCTCGTTATCGTCACTGTACTGCTCAATCGGCGCGAAGCCCGGTTTGAGCATGGTTTCGGTTTCGTCGGACAGGTTGCCGATAGCTTTGCGGGCGGAACCGAAATCCAGCAGTACCGGCACGCCGTTTTCCTGGATCTGGATGTTATCCAGCGAGATATCGCGGTGCAGATAGCCTTCGCGGTGAATGGTGTTGATGGCACCAAACAGCGGCGGCAGCAGACAGCGGATCCAGGCTTCGCTGATCATCTCCGGACGGCGGCTGTGCAGCTGCGACAGCGTGGTGCCGGTATAGAATGCCGTGCCCATATAGGCGGTATCGTTCTGCACCCAAAAGCGCAGCACGTGCAGCAGGTTAGGATGATTAAAGCGGGCCAGCAGGCGCGCTTCCTGAATAAAGCTGTTCAGCCCGGCGGCGAACGTCTTGCTGAAACGTTCGCTGCGCAGCACCAGCGTCAGGTCGTCATTGCGCACCGCCAGCGAGGCGGGCATGAACTCTTTGATGGCGATGGTGCGTTCAAGCTGGTGATCCCAGGCGCGATAGACGATGCCGAAGCCGCCGCCGCCGATCACCTCTTTAATTTCAAACTCATTAAAGCGGTAGCCCACCGGCAGAGCGTTAGGAAAGGCTCGCGGAATATCTTGTTCTGACATATTGGACAACTCTCTTAATTGCGGCTTACGCCTCAAACTGACACTGGAACTCGCCCTCGTGCAGGGTCACCTTCAGGCGCTGATACTGCTCTTCACGCCGGTGTGCATCCAGCAGCAGCTGGCTCATCTGCGGCAGCAGCGTGTTGGTAAGGATGGCATCGACCATACGGCCGCCCGATTCTACCTCAGTACAGCGCTGAACGATGCGTGCAATCACGCTGTCATCCACTTCAGAGACGATGCCGTGGTTCTGTTCCAGACGATGCTGGATACGTTTCAGCTGCAGACGCACGATGCTGGCCAGCATCTCATCACTCAGCGGATAGTAAGGTACCACCAGCAGGCGGCCGAGCAGGGCTGGCGGGAAGACTTCCAGCAGTGGCCCACGCAGCGCACCGGCCAGCGCATCCGGTTCCGGCACCAGTTCCGGATCGGCGCACATGGCGGTGATAAGCTGCGTACCAACGTTGGACGTCAGAATAATCAGCGTGTTGCGGAAATCGATATGGCGGCCTTCGCCATCTTCCATCCAGCCTTTATCAAACACCTGGAAGAAGATTTCATGCACATCGGGATGCGCTTTCTCGATCTCGTCCAGCAACACCACGCTGTAAGGACGGCGACGCACGGCCTCGGTCAGCACACCGCCTTCGCCATAGCCGACGTAGCCCGGAGGCGCGCCCTTCAGCGTGGAAACAGTGTGCGCTTCCTGAAACTCGCTCATATTGATAGTGATAATGTTCTGCTCACCGCCGTAAAGCGTCTCCGCCAGCGCCAGTGCGGTTTCGGTTTTGCCGACGCCGGACGGGCCACAGAGCATAAAGACACCAACCGGTTTGTTAGGATCGTCCAGCCGCGCGCGGGAAGTGCGGACGCGTTTGGCAATCAATTCCAGGCCGTGGCGCTGGCCAATCACCCGCTCGTTCAGCGTGTCTGCCAGCTTCAGTACCGCATCGATTTCGTTTTTCACCATGCGTCCCAGCGGAATGCCGGTCCAGTCTGACACCACGGCGGCGACCACGTTGGCATCCACGGCGGCAAACAGCAGCGGCGCTTCGCCCTGTAGCGTTTTCAGCTGCTGCTGCTGTGCCGCAAGCTGCTGGTGCAGGGCGGCGACGTCTTCCGCTTTGTCCTCGTGCAGCTGCACGCGCAGTGCGATAATGGTATCGATCAGCTCACGTTCTGCCTGCCAGCGTGCGTGCAGTTCATCGCGCTGGCTTGCCAGCCCGGCAAGCTGCTCGCGGATTTTTTCCACGCGGGCGGGATCGCCAATGGCCACTTTCGCTTCGCGCTCCGCTATCTCTTTTTCAATCTCCAGCGCATGGATGCGATGCAGACAGTCTTCCAGCTGCGGCGGCTGCGCGCTCTGGCTGACAGCAACGCGAGCACAGGCGGTATCCAGCAGCGCCACCGCTTTGTCGGGCAGCTGGCGGGCAGGAATATAGCGATGGGAAAGCTTAACGGCCGCCGCGACGGCCTCATCCAGCAGCAGGACGCGATGGTGCTTCTCCAGCGGGGCGACCACGCTGCGCAGCATCAGCAGCGCTTTCTCTTCGTCCGGCTCCTGCACCTGCACGGTCTGGAAACGACGGGTCAACGCCGGATCTTTTTCGATATACTTTTTGTATTCGGCCCAGGTTGTCGCACCGATGGTACGCAGCTGCCCACGAGCCAGCGCCGGTTTTAACAGGTTGGCGGCATCGCCCGTGCCCTGCTGCCCGCCCGCGCCGATCAGCGTGTGGATCTCATCGATAAACAGAATAATTGGCGTCGGGCTGGACTGCACTTCGTTGATCAATGACTGCAGGCGCGCCTCAAATTCACCTTTCATGCCTGCGCCGGCCTGCAACATGCCGATATCCAGCAGCCACAGCTGGACGTTCTGCAGGGGTTCAGGCACGTCACCTGCCGCCATGCGCAGCGCCAGACCTTCTACTACTGCGGTTTTACCTACGCCCGCTTCGCCGGTCAGCAGCGGGTTGTTCTGACGGCGACGCATCAGGATATCCACCATCTGGCGGATCTCTTCGTCACGTCCGGCGATCGGGTCGATCTTTCCTTCGCGCGCGCGCGCCGTCAGATCCTGCGCATACTGTGCCAGCGTGCTTTTTTGCTGCGGTACGGCGCCATCCTGTACCGGCGCGGCGGTGACGCTGCTCTCTTTGCTGTTGGCAAACACGCTGTCGAACTGCTCCAGCAGCGTATCGGCGCTGAGGCGGCCAAACTGCGGCGAGATGCTTTTCAGCACGTTCGCCAGATTGAAGGTTTTCAGCAGGCCAATCAGCAAATGGCCGCCACGGATCTGCTGTACACCGAACTTCAGCGAGCCGTACACCCAGGCGCGCTCAACCGCGCTGTCGATATGTTCGGACAGATCCGACACCGCGCTTGCGCCGCGAGGCAGACGATCCAGCGCGGCAACGATATCACGCGTCAGCGCCTCTTCATCCAGTGAAAAATAGCGGATCGCCTGTTGCAGATCGCCTTCCTGCTGCTGCATCAGCTGATGCAGCCAGTGCACCAGCTCGACATAAGGATTGCCGCGCAGCTTGCAAAAGGCGGTGGCGCTTTCCAGCGAGGTAAATAACAGCGTGTCCAGCTTGCCGAACAGTACGGCGCGGCTAATTTCTGACATGGTTGTTCTCGGTAAGTAGATGACGGAAAAACAGGGAGCCGTAAAGAGCAAGCCCGCTAAGCAGTTAACCCGGCCCGGCGAGGCGGATCGGGAAAATTCATTTTGTCGAAGGGAGGCATTCACCAGGCCGTTATCTGGGGGTAACCTGCTCCGAGGGTTCCGGGCTGAAAGTCAGATCCTGCCGCGGCTCACTAGCTTTTAGCTGGCCAAGCCAGCTGTTAAAACCGAGCCGCGTCGCGTCGCCAGGCCTGATCCCTTTTGCTTCTTCTGCCGCCAGGATCAGCTTTAGCTCCCAGACGTATTCAATGCCCAGGTATTGCCGCACCCAGTCGCGCAGCTCTGTCGTCCAGGCCTCGCCCGGCAGGAAGCGGTTATAAGTTTCCAGCGGCATCGGCCCCAGCTCAAGGCGAAACTTGTGCTGCACATCGCGCACCGCCACGCCCAGAAACATGGACTGGCCCAGCTTTGGCGCGTGTCGGCCTGCACCCAGCTTCGCCCGCTCGCGATGGTCAATCGGCAGCCAGTGCGGCACGTTTTCCACCAGCCTGACCGGTACCTTAAAGTAGTGGCTGAGAATTTTTTGCAGGCCTTCGACGTCGCGCGCGTGGCGGGTTAAATGCCCGGCCACGCCATAGCGCGCATGCTCGCTCAGGCTGCCTTTCGCCAGCTGGCCCGGCTGGCCCATGCCGATCAGGCTCGCCAGATAACGATCAAAGCGCTGATTGTCTTCCCGATCCAGCGACACCGTGGGCTGCGCATCGGCCCAGGCGCGATAAAACAGCAGCGTCAGCCGGTGGTGAAACAGGTCGGCAAAGGCCGCCATGCTGCCATCCTGATGGTGGGTGATACGCTCGCGGGCATATTCCGTCAGGTGCGTCGGCAGCGGGCCGTTCGGGCCAAACAGACCGAAGCTTAAAATCGAGATATCGTGTAGCGGACTGTTTTCACGTGGGGCCGCTTTCGACAGCGTGGCAGGGGCGAAAGCCAGCGATGGCTCCTGACCGATACGCAACGGTTCATGGCGCGGCAGCGGCGAGCGTCCCAGCGGGTAGCGTTCGCCGCCCTGCGCGTCCAGCCTGCGCAACAGCTGAAACAGATCGTAGCGCCACGGTGCCTGCGTGACGCCAGACCAGAAGTTTTCCGGCAGCCGCCGCGCTTTGCGAATACGCAGCACGTTCATATCAGCGCCCTTTTGCCCATGCGCGCGGGCCAGTAGCCGACTTCACCGCGCTGCTGGCTGGTCAGCGTCAGCTCCGTAAAGCTGTTGATGGCGACCAGCCTGGCGAAAACCTGCTCCAGCACGCTGCCCAGCAGCCACGGGCTGGCCCCGGAAAACGCCTGTTCGTCAACGCTCAGCTCAATACCGATACCGCGAGCGAACACAATCGGCCCGGGTTCCGGCACCCGACGGCTGACCGGTTTGAGCTGACAATAGCGAATGCCTTCAATTTGCCGGGCTACCGGCGCTTCCGCCAGGTTGGCATACAGCGCCAGCAGCTGGCGTAGCGCCGTGGCGCCCTGGCCATCGTCGCTGTCCATCAGGCTTAAATAGTTCAGCTGCAGATGACTGATCAGCCGCCAGGTCGCCATGCCTTCCGCCAGCGCCGGACGCGGCGGCGTCGGGCCTTTGCGCAGCGTCAGCTGGCTGACCGGCACCGAGTCGGCCATCATAAAGTTGCCCTGATCCTGCGCCAGCAGCATCAGCGGCAGGTCGCGGCTGGTGCACAACACTTCCGCCGTCAGATGGGTCAGATCGTCACGCCATGGCGACTGGCGTTCATCCACCAGCGAAAGGAAAACTTCAGAGCCGATATAGCCGGTACGCGTGCCGTAACGTTGCGCGCGCTCAGACAGCGTGCGCTGCTCGCGGCGCAGCGAGAAGTAAGCGCCATAGTCGCCTTCGTCACGGCTGAACGTGCTCCAGAACGGTCTGAATACCTGCTCGCCCTGCTGCCTGTCGCCCGTGGCGTACAGCTTTTTGACCGCATAAATTTCGTAATCCAGCGGGCGAATGTTATCGACCACCAGATGATATTCGTGCACGCTCTCGCTGATTTTCTGCCGCTCTGCCGTTTTCGGAAACAGGTTGATAACCGGTGTGCAGTGCAGCGCCAGATGGCTCTTATCAATCACCCGCTCCAGCGCCGCGTCGGCCTTGTCCAGCAGCAGCACGATCTCAAAGGCTTTGACCTCTGGCCCGCAGCGCGAAGGCAGCTCGCCCAACTCACTGATGCTGACAAACTGAAAACGGGCCGGAAAGGCAAAATATTCCTGCAGCAGCCTGTAGCCGTCAAAGTTGCGTAGATCTTCCGGCAACAGC
>NZ_DALZCD010000226.1:0-7119 GCF_031978025.1 Erwinia sp. | reverse complement strand
CAGCGCCACACCCACCAGCGCGCCAAGCGCGCCCACACCCACTGCCGTGGTCGTCCCGGCGGAAAGACTTCCCGCTGAGGCGCCCGCTGCGGCACCGGCCTCTTCAGGCGCGGCAAACGCGGCGGAAGCAGTCGCTAAGTACGCTACGGCTGCAGCAGCACATAAGACTTTTTTCATACAAAATCCTTCACAGAATGAATGGACAACTCGTCTGAAAGGTTTCAGACCGGCCCATTATAAGGCAATAAATTACCAGAATTCAGGACGGTTAAGCGGGCCGGCCACCGCCGCTTCGCTGTATTAAACAGAAACATTTTTGAAGAGATAAGGCAACAATTGGTCACTAAACGCCTCATATCGCTATTTATCGCTGCCATAACGCAACAAGTTAGCGCCATACACTGCCAATTGTGATTAAAAAGGGCATTTTATGGTCAAAAAATGCGGCAGCGCACTTTTACCTTTAAACAGACTATTTTTCATAGAGTTAAAGGGTAAAACCTGATATTTCAGGCGGGGCAACGTCTGAAATGTTTCAGACTATTCTTGTCAAAAATCGCCTTACGCAGCTGAAATTTAAGAATTTCCTTAGCGGCAAGCCGGGCCATACAGCAATTATTGGAAGAGGGATTTACGGCATCGTTGTCTGTAAGGCCCCATTGACCGGGAAAGAAGCCAAACCAGCACCTGTCAAACAGGGCCATCAGCAGATAAAGTTGGATCTGACAGGTATAAAAAAAGGTCGGCTCAATGGCCGACCTTTAAGCTTTCCATTGCGTCAGCAGAAGCGGACGCATTTCAGCTCATTCAACCACGCCAGTTTTTATAGCGGTTGATCAGTCCATTGGTCGAGCTGTCGTGGCTTGCTACCTGCTCGCCGCCGGAAAGTTCAGGCAGGATACGGTTAGCCAGCTGTTTACCCAGCTCTACGCCCCACTGATCGAAGGTGAAGATATTCAGGATAGCGCCCTGGGTGAAGATTTTGTGTTCGTACAGCGCAATCAGCGCACCCAGGCTGAACGGGTTAATTTCACGCAGCAGGATGGAGTTAGTCGGGCGATTGCCTTCAAACACCTTGAACGGCACGATATGCTCGACGGATTGCGCATCTTTACCCGCATCAGCAAACTCTTTCTCTACCGTTTCGCGAGATTTGCCGAACGCCAGGGCTTCGGTCTGCGCAAAAAAGTTAGAGAGCAGTTTGGCATGGTGATCGCCCAGCTGGTTGTGGCTGACGGCCGGCGCGATAAAGTCACACGGCACTAGCTTGGTCCCCTGGTGGATCAGCTGGTAGAACGCGTGCTGGCCATTGGTGCCCGGCTCGCCCCAGATAATCGGCCCGGTTTCGTAGGTGACCGGGCTGCCGTTGCGATCGACATATTTCCCGTTCGACTCCATATTGCCCTGCTGGAAATAGGCGGCAAAGCGGTGCATATACTGGTCGTAAGGCAGGATCGCTTCGGTTTCAGCACCAAAGAAGTTGTTATACCAGATGCCGATTAGCGCCAGGAGCACCGGCAGGTTTTGCTCCGCAGGCGTGTTGGCGAAGTGCTTGTCCATCGCGTGTGCGCCGCTCAGCAGCTGCTCGAAATTATCGAAGCCGATAGAGAGCACGATAGACAGGCCAATCGCCGACCAGAGCGAATAGCGGCCGCCAACCCAGTCCCAGAACTCAAACATATTGGCGGTATCAATGCCGAACTCGCCCACGGCCTTAGCGTTAGTAGAGAGCGCCGCGAAGTGTTTCGCTACGTGCTGCTCATCGCCCGCCGTCTTCAGAAACCAGTCACGCGCGCTGTGGGCGTTGGTCATAGTTTCCTGGGTAGTGAAGGTTTTTGATGCAACCAGGAACAGCGTGGTTTCCGGGCTGAGATCTTTGACCGTTTCCGCGATGTGCGTCCCGTCTACGTTAGAGACGAAGTGCATATTCAGGTGGTTTTTATACGGACGCAGCGCTTCGGTAACCATAAAAGGCCCGAGGTCGGAACCGCCAATACCGATATTCACTACGTCAGTAATAGCTTTGCCGGTATAGCCTTTCCACTCGCCGCTGATGATACGATCGGAGAATGATTTCATTTTCTCCAGCACCGCATTCACTTCCGGCATCACGTCTTTGCCATCGACCTTAATCGGGGTGTTGCTGCGATTGCGCAGGGCAACGTGCAGCACGGCACGATCTTCAGTGCGGTTAATTTTTTCCCCGGAGAACATGGATTTGATAGCATCCTGCAGCTCGGTTTCTTTTGCCAGCGCCTGCAGCTTATCGAGCGTTTCACGGGTGATGCGGTTTTTAGAGAAGTCCACCAGCATTTGATCGTCGAAGGTGGCAGAAAACTTGCTGAACCGGTCGGCATCTTTAGCGAACAGCTCGGCAATCTCTACGTCTTTCATCTCTGCAAAATGCTGCTGCAGCGCTTGCCAGGCAGCGGTTTGTGTCGGATTGATATTTTTCATAGCAACACACTCTTTTTATTTAAGAACCGTAAATCAGACCGGGCACCATGTTACCTGTTACGCGTTTTTCGCACGCCTTTCCCTGCAACAGGTGACGACTATCAGAAGAGAAGTTTTCCTCTCTTTTGCCCGGGGCTATTTATAATTCAGGCGGCGGGGTAAAACCCGATGCGTTTCAGTATGACTATTCTTGCCCTTTAAAGGAAAAATTTTATGGAGCTTTCTGCGCCACTCCTGTTGGTTATCATTGGATTAAGCTCGCTGGTGGCCCAGTGGCTGGCCTGGTTGCTGCGTTTACCGGCCATTTTACCGCTGCTTGTTTTCGGCATTCTCCTGGGGCCAGTCGGTCATGTTTTGCAGCCGGATGCGCTGTTCGGCGCCCTGCTGTTCCCGCTGGTTTCTCTCTCGGTAGCCATCATTCTGTTTGAAGGCGCGCTAACCTTGCGCTTCGACGAAATACGCGGTTTAGGCAAAGTGGTGCGTAATCTGGTCACTATAGGCATGTTCATCACCTTTCTGGCGATTGGGCTAACCTGCTGGCTGCTGCTCGACTTCCCACCCGAGCTGGCGGCGCTGGTCGGTGCCGTTACGGTCGTCACCGGCCCGACGGTCATCGCGCCATTAATGCGCGTGGTGCGGCCAAATAAGGCGATCAACCAGATTCTGCGCTGGGAAGGGATTGTGATCGATCCGGTTGGGGCCATTTTCACGCTTTTGGTGTTTGAATTCATTGTGCTACAGCAAAAAGCGGAGTCGTTTACCCATCTGTTTTGGACCTTCGGACTGACCGTCGTGGTGGGGACCGTCGGCGGTGCGCTGTTCGGCTGGCTGATGGGGATTGCCCTGAAGCGCGTCTGGCTGCCTGGCTACCTGCAAAACTTTGCGGTGCTGGCCGTGACGCTGACCGCTTTCGGCACCTCGAATGCTATCGCCGACGAATCGGGCTTGCTGACCGTCACCGTGATGGGGATCTGGCTGGCTAATATGCGCGATGTGGATTTGAGCGAGATTATCGCCTTTAAAGAGGAGCTGTCGGCGCTGCTGATCTCCGCACTGTTTATTATCCTGGCCGCCAGGCTGGATCTCGGCGCGCTTGTGGCAATGGGCTGGCCGCTGCTTGGCCTGCTGCTGGTGGTACAATTTATCGCGCGTCCGCTCTGTATCGTCCTTTCTACGTGGGGCTCTTCGCTCTCCTGGCGCGACAAGCTGCTGCTTAGCTGGATTTCACCTCGCGGGATCGTAGCTGCGGCGGTCAGCTCGCTGTTTGCACTGACGCTGGAAAAAACCGGTTACGAGGGTGCCAGCCGCCTGGTGACGGTAGTGTTCGCGGTCATTATCGGTACCGTGGTGCTACAAAGCCTGACCAGCTCATTCTTAGCCCGTGCACTGCGCGTGCAGCAGCGGGAACCGCGCGGCATCCTGATTATTGGTGCGAACAGCGTTGCCCGCGCGTTAGCCGCCGCGCTGCAAAAGTTGGATCTGCCTGTGCAGGTAACGGACAGCAGCTGGGAATATTATCGGCTGGCCCGCATGGAAGGGATCCCTGCTTACTACGGTAACGCCTGGTCAGATCACGCCGAAAACTTTCTCGACCTTAGCGAAACGGCTCAGGTGCTTGCCCTGTCACCTAATCGCCATCAAAATGCGCTGGCCGTTTATCATTTCAGCCATATTTTTGGCAATCACAATGTGGCGGCTATTCGTTCAGGTGCCGCACTGAAAGGGCGTCGGGACAGTGAAAGCCCGCGCTTTCGCCGTCATGAAGTGCTGTTCAGTCAGGAACATACCTATGCCCGACTCAGCAGCCTGCTGGCGAAAGGTGGCGTGATCAAAGCAACGGGCCTGAATGAAAATTTTGGCTGGCATGAATACCAGGAAAAGCACCAGAACGCGCTGTTGCTCTTCGTACAGGATGAGCAGGGCAAGCTGAAAATGGGCGATGGCCAGCCGCCCACGCTGCCCTGTACGGTGATTGCCCTGGTACAAAATGAAGCCACGGCTAACCCCGGGGATTGACAGCGAGGCAATAACCCGGTATTTCTGGGCGGCTAGCTGCGCATCTGATGCGCAGGCCAGAAGAGGCGCGTCGCCCAGGCAGTGTGTTAGAGGAACCGAATCCGCAGAAAACACATCAGGGGGAGCGACGCCGAGGTACAAACCATGCGGTATGGGGCGTATCGGCTACAGGGGCTGAATCCTCTGGGTTGTCACCACAATTGTTCGCAAGGCGAACGATTTGCAAGGTGGAGCGCTTCTGGGTGACTCGTAGTAATCCCTTTCTACGTCTGCCCCGTTTCTGCTCTTCCCTTGTGCCAAGGCTGATAGATTTTAACCTGACACGAGGTATGTCAAGACATGTCCCAATCATTGATCGTGGCGAAGTTCGGCGGCACCAGCGTTGCCGATTACGCCGCCATGAACCGCAGCGCCGACGTGGTGCTGGCCGATCCGAATGTGCGCGTGGTGGTGCTTTCCGCCTCTGCGGGCATCACCAACCTGTTGGTTTCTCTGGCGGAAGGCCAGCAGCAGGAGCAGCGTGCTTACCTGCTGGATGAGATCCGCCGTATTCAGTACGCTATCATCGATCGGTTACCGCATTCCGAAGTGCTCTATGACGAGATCGATCGCATGCTGGAAAACATCACTACGCTGTCGGAAGCTGCCGCGCTTGCGACTTCGACCGCGTTGACCGATGAGCTGGTGAGCCACGGCGAACTGATGTCAAGCCTGCTGTTTGTGGAAGTCCTGCGTCAGCGTCAGGCCGCCGCCGAATGGTTTGATGTGCGTAAAGTGCTGCGCACCGATGACCGCTTTGGCCGCGCGGAAGCAGATATCACGCTGCTTGCCGAGCTGGCACAGGCGCAACTGGCACCGCGTCTGGAAAAAGCGCTGATCGTGACGCAGGGATTTATCGGCAGCGAAGCCAAAGGGCGTACCACCACGCTGGGGCGCGGCGGCAGCGATTATACCGCAGCGCTGTTGGGCGAAGCGCTGCATGCCAGCCGGATTGATATCTGGACGGATGTGCCGGGAATTTATACTACCGATCCGCGCGTAGTGCCAACGGCAAAACGTATCGATGAGATCACCTTTGAAGAAGCCGCCGAGATGGCGACCTTTGGGGCCAAAGTGCTGCATCCGGCCACGCTGTTGCCTGCGGTACGCAGCGACATTCCCGTTTTCGTCGGCTCCAGTAAAGACCCTGCCGCTGGCGGCACGCGCGTCTGCAACGAAACGCAGGATCCGCCGCTGTTCCGCGCGCTGGCCCTGCGTCGCAAACAGACGTTGCTGACGCTGCACAGCCTGAATATGCTGCACGCCCGCGGCTTTCTGGTCGAAGTCTTTACCATTCTTGCGCGCCATAATATTTCGGTCGATTTGATTACCACTTCCGAAGTGAGTGTGGCATTGACGCTGGACACGACCGGCTCCACCTCCAACAGTGATGGCCTGTTGACGCAGGCGCTGCTAACCGAACTCTCTTCGCTGTGCCGTGTGGAAGTAGAAGAGAACCTCGCGCTGGTGGCGCTGATCGGCAATCAACTTTCCAAAGCCTGCGGCGTTGGCAAAGAGGTTTTCGGCGTGCTGGAGCCGTTTAACCTGCGCCTGATCTGCTACGGCGCAAGCAGCTATAACCTTTGCTTCCTGGTGCCGGGCAATGATGCCGAGCAGGTGGTGCAGGCGCTGCATAAAAACCTGTTTGAATAGGGTTCAAAACCGGACGCCCGCCCGGTTTTTACTTTTCTGGCTGTCTGCTTTCACCGCTTTATCCCGCCTCCGCTTAGCTTTTGACCTGGCCCAAGCCAGCCGTTAAGAAAGCGGCAAATCCGCCTGCAGGCAGTCCATTCTCCGTTCCGTTGATTTTTCGGTTGGGCAAGCCCGTAATAATCAGGGCGTTACCTCAAACAACTGAGCAAACCATGCGTAGGTTAGTGGCTGAGTCACTGGGAACTTTTGTACTGGTTTTCGGCGGCTGCGGTCGTCGCCGCGACTTTTCCCGGCTATACGGCATGATAACAGAGGCCGTGCTGACCACTATTTTCCCTATCGTTACCCATCGCGCGAACAACAAACCTGCACCGCAGGGCTGTACGCCCATCGCTATTGGTCTGTTCCATCTGGTCAGCATTCCGATTACCGATAGCCCGGTTAACCCGGCACGCAGCACTGCCATGGCTATTTTCGAGGGCGGCTGGACGCTCGATCAGCCGTGGATGTTTTGGGCTATGCCGATAGTGGTGGGCTGATTTAGCGTGTTTTGCTGGCAAAAAAAGCGTAATACCTGAAGGACAGATCGCCGCTGACCCGCCCTTTCCTTCCGTTCTTCCGTCGCTGCCGGCTCGTCCTTCCTTTCCCATGTGCTGATGCTATGATTCGACGACCGCTTTTCCCCCGTTCCGGGAAAACGGCCACTCTGTTATCACAACATCAAAAGGAAGTCTGGCTATGCTTGCCATCGTTACCCGACTGTTCCCGTTATGGGCAGTCCTGCTTTCCCTCGCCGCCTGGTACACGCCCACAACCTTTCTGGGCATTGGCCCATGGGTGACTTATTTGCTGATGCTGATTATGTTCGGGATGGGCGTGACGCTGAATATCAACGATTTTAAACGCGTGCTGACCCGACCGGCGCCGGTGTTCGCCGGGACGTTTTTGCACTAT
>NZ_DALZCD010000225.1:0-7237 GCF_031978025.1 Erwinia sp. | reverse complement strand
CCGCCGCCGGGAAAACCACCTGCCCGCGCTATACCAGCAGCTTTTTATGCTGCTGAATATTTTCCCGGGCGATATCGACAAGTTTCGTATTGCACTGACATTGATTATTGGTCACCAGCGTTTACGCGATGCCGATATCCCGATTAACAGCGATCTTTCTGCTTTCCACAAGCAGCTGCGCCATACGGCGGATCGGGTTATCTCAGCGCGCAGCGATGCCAAACGTCGCCACTATTTTGAGCGGCTTCTGGCCGAACTGGCTATCTATCAGCAGAAGCTGGTGCATTACGAGGCGCCGTTAAGCGTGACGGAACCCGTGCAGCGTCTGGCAAGTATGTTAAAAAAATACCAGACGACGCTGGTACAAATCTGACTAAGAGATCTCCGCTTCTTACTTTTCTCACGGCCTGTCACGCAGGCCGCCATCTATACTTATCCCAACGGCAATCCAATGGGAGAACACGATGAGTCACTCACTTCAGGACAACGATTTATTTCAGACTGGCTTTTTTATCGATGGGCAGTGGCAGCAGGGGAACGAAACCTTTGACGTACTGAATCCGGCCACGGGTGAAGTGATAACTCAGGTCGCGCGCGCCGGTAAAGCAGAAACCGAGCGGGCCATTACCGCTGCGGCAAAAGCCTTTCCTGCCTGGCGGGCCAAAACCGCCAAAGAACGTAGTGAAATCCTTTACCGCTGGTACCAGCTGATCGTCGACAACAAAGCCTGGCTGGGCAAACTGATGACGGCGGAACAGGGCAAGCCGGTTAAAGAGGCCGAAGGCGAGGTCGAGTATGCCGCCAGCTTTATTCAGTGGTTTGCCGAACAGGCAAAACGCGCTAACGGTGAAATTATCCCCCCCGCTAAAGCGGGATCGCGCATTCTGGCTACGCGTGAACCCATCGGCGTGGTCGCGGCTATTACGCCCTGGAATTTCCCCATGGCGATGCTGACGCGCAAACTGGGACCCGCACTGGCCGCCGGCTGTACCGGCATTATCAAACCCGCCAATAACACGCCGCTGTCGGCCTTTGCGCTGGTCGCACTGGCGAAAAAAGCAGGCGTGCCTGATGGTGTGTTGAATGCCGTGGCGGGGGATACCAAAGCCATCAGCGAGGCCATTATGGCCAGTCCGGTGGTCAGAAAGATCTCTTTTACCGGCTCCACCGAGGTCGGCAAGCTGCTGATGCGTAACGCCGCCGAAACGATGAAAAAAGTGTCGATGGAGCTGGGAGGTAACGCGCCCTATATCGTATTTGAAGATGCGGATATCGACGCGGCTGTAAAAGGGGCCATTGCCAACAAATTCCGCAATGCGGGCCAGGTGTGCGTCAGCGTTAACCGCTTCTTTATTCACAACAGCGTTTACGACCGCTTTGTCAGCCAGCTGGCGGAAGAGGTGAGCAGGCTAAAGGTGGGGAACGGCAGTGAGGAAGGTGTAGTAGTGGGCCCACTCATTGAAGCGTCCGCCGTAGATAAGGTGGAACAGCACGTTAAGGATGCCAAAGCGAAAGGCGGGGAAATCGTTGTCGGCGGTGACCGACACGGACTTGGCGGTAATTTTTGGCAGCCAACGGTCATTGCCGAAGCCAATGAAAAGATGATGCTGGCCAGGGAAGAGACGTTCGGCCCGGTAGCTGCCTGTTTCCGTTTCGACAGCGAAGAGGAGGTCATCCGTCGCGCCAATGATACCGAATTTGGTCTGGCCGCTTATTTCTATACTCGCGATGTACAGCGTATTTTCCGCGTGTCGGCAGCGCTGGAAAGCGGCATGATTGGCATCAATGAGTGCGCGGTATCCACCGAGCTGGCACCGTTTGGCGGCGTAAAAGAGTCCGGACTGGGACGGGAAGGATCGGTGCTGGGACTGGAAGAGTTTTTAGAGGTCAAAGCCCTGCATATTGGGGGACTGTAACTCACCGGGCGGCCCGGCGTCGCCCGACCGTTTTCCCTGGGAGCGGCAGTATGAGAACAGAAATTTTTGATTTTAATGAGATCGTAGACCAGGCGCATTTTCTCCGTCAGTTCAGCGAGCGCTTTTCGCTAAGCGATCGGCTTATTACGGACCTGGACAGCCTGTGGGATGTGGTAAGTGAAAGGTTGCTGCCGCTGCCGCTGGAGATCGTGTTTGTGCATCTCGGCACAGGTCAGCGTCGGCGCTATGGCGCGCTAATTCTGCTGTTTGATGAAGCAGAGGAGGAGCTGGAAGGCGAGCTGCGCTTTAATGTGCGCTGAAACGAAAAAGGGCCCCGGCGAACGGGGCCAAAAGGTTCGTCATAAACCGTAGGGTACGGTGACGAGGAATTACTTGTAGAGTTCAGCGGTAACGTGCCAGCGATCGTCATTGCGTGCTTCTATAACGCGATAGGCGCTGGCACCTTGCTCATCCGCTTTCTGCGACAGCTGCTGACGGATATCCATCGGTGCACCCGCTATGCCACCTAACGAAATGGTGCCTGCAGATTGCAGATTTTGTGATTGCTCTGCGTTAACCAGCTGTGCAGCGGAAGCGCCGAAAGAGAGTACGGAGAGCAGGCTTAGTACGGCAAAAGTTGTTTTCATGATTTTCTATCCTCATTGTCATCAACAACCCGCGTCTGAAACCTTTCAGGTCGTCGACAGAGAGGCAGGTTCAACGCCTGCCCGTCGCCCATCTTATTTATAAAGTTCTGCGGTCGCGTGATAGTTGCCGTTGTTGTAGGCCTCAATCACCCGATAGGATTTTGCGCCCTGTTCGTCAGCTTTCTGTGAAAGCTGCTGGCGAATAGTGGTTGGCGCGCCATCAATGCCGCTGACGCTGATGGTCCCTATAGACTGCAGATTTTCACTGGCAACCTGTTGATCGGTCACAAGGTTAGCCGCGCTGGCGCCGAAAGAGAGAACGGAAGCCAGACCTAATACAGCAAGCGTAAATTTCGTGTTCATAGCAGATGCTCCAGAAGTAGGGCGATAACCGAAAGGGCTGTAAAACGTTTATTATTCTTGGGGTTATCGTCAGGGTTAAAGAATTATTTATACAGCTCAGCCGTGGCATGGTAGTTGCCGTTCAAATAGGCCTCTACCACACGATAGGCCTTAGCGCCCTGGGCATCGGCCTTTTGGCTTAGCTGGGCATTAATATCCGTAGGGGATGCGCTGACGCCGCTCACGCTGACGGTGCCGATCGATTGCATGCTTTGCGCCTGATCCGCGTTAACAGATTCAGCTGCAAAAGCACCAAAAGAGAGCACGGAAAGCAGGCTAACGGCAGCCATACTGGTTTTTACGTTCATGAAATTTTTCCTCGTCGTTGTTTTTATCGTGTTGTTAGTGTGATTCACATCACGAAAAAGAGTATAGATCTAATAACGGAAAATATTAATAGCATGCTAATAATGTTTTGTTGCGATATTTAAGCCGTTAACCACTTTTTAATAACGTTCGGTTATAAAAGATGCTTATAATTTGCCCTGGTCAGGTTAAATACGTCTAAAAACATTGAGATAGATCAATTTAACCATTTGTGCGCTTATTTGTGGCAGATCACACTATGAGACGAGAGTCCCTGGATTTAAACGGCGGCAAGGGGGGAATAATAGAGTGGATTATGCTGTTTTATCGGCGGGTGAGCAGAGAGATATAAAGCGCCGACGGTCGTCAGCGCGAAGGAAAAACGATAAAAAACTGCATAAAAACCGGCAGTTTATGACGACTGATCGAAAAATTTCATCACGGAATCACGCAGATGCCTGATGCTAACGTGACGAGCCGGCGTGATAAAAATGGTGTCATCACCGGCGATGGTTCCCAGGATACCTTCTGGCTTGCTGAACGAGTCCAGCATTCTGGCAACCAGCTGTGCTGCACCAGGGCTGGTATGGATCACGATAAGCGCATCGTTATGATCGATATCAAGCACCAGGTTTTTTAACGGGCTGCTGGTGGTCGGCACGCTTAACTCGGCAGGCAGACAGTAAACCATCTCCATTTTGGCGTTGCGCGTGCGCACGGCGCCAAAGCGCGTCAGCATACGCGACACCTTAGACTGATTGATATTATCAAAGCCCTGTTCCTGGAGCGCAGTGACGATCTCGCCCTGCGAGCTAAATTTTTCTTCTTTTAATAAGGCCTTAAATGCCTTAATGAGATCTTCTTGTTTTGCTGGATTACGCATAGTTTTTCGCTAGAGGTCGCAAGGAAATTCCCACTCGGGATAACGATCTATTATGCATTTTTTTGAATTTTTATGCAAATAAAGCCGTTCTCTTACGCCGTCTTACCCGTGCTGCCGACTATTCTTCTGAAAAATTCGCCTTATTGGGCAACGTCACGCACAATAAGTGAACAGATTGTTATAAAATTGATGTTGTTTGGCTAAGTATTAACGGTGTAGGGTAGCGGTGATCGCGTTGCCTGCAGCCATGAATGGCCTTAATCGGCAGCGTGCGATCAGTCCCTCGTCGCTTTATCCTGTATGATGCGCCATCGTGTATAAGGGTAAAGATCGTCGCTCAGGCCTCGCAGGCCAGATATGCTCATAAGCAAATGATTCCACGGCACTTCCCCCTCAAAAATAATAAGGAGTTTAGGATGAAAGTTGCAGTTCTCGGCGCGGCTGGCGGCATTGGCCAGGCACTTGCTCTTCTGCTTAAAACCCAACTTCCGGCAGGTTCAGAGCTCTCACTGTATGATATCGCGCCTGTGACGCCTGGCGTGGCTGTCGATCTGAGCCACATCCCTACGGCAGTGAAAATCAAAGGCTTTAGCGGAGAAGACGCCACGCCTGCTCTGCATGGCGCCGACGTCGTTCTGATCTCCGCGGGCGTGGCGCGTAAGCCGGGTATGGATCGTGCAGACCTGTTTAACGTGAATGCTGGTATCGTGCGCAACCTGATTGAGCAGGTCGCCGCTACCTGTCCAAAAGCGTTAATTGGCATCATTACTAACCCTGTTAATACCACCGTGGCTATCGCCGCCGAGGTTCTTAAGAAAGCGGGCGTTTACGATAAAAACAAACTGTTTGGCGTGACCACGCTGGATATTATCCGCTCTGGCACCTTCGTGGCGGAGCTAAAAGGTAAAGATCCGGCGGCGCTGAACGTGCCGGTTATCGGTGGCCATTCAGGCGTGACAATCCTGCCGCTGCTGTCACAGATCCCGGGGGTAAGTTTTACCGAACAGGAAGTAACCGACCTGACTAAACGCATCCAGAATGCGGGTACGGAAGTGGTCGAAGCCAAAGCCGGTGGTGGCTCCGCTACGCTGTCGATGGGCCAGGCTGCGGCGAAGTTTGGCCTGGCGCTGGTGCGTGCATTACAGGGCGAGAGCAATGTAGTGGAGTGCGCCTACGTTGAAGGCGATGGCGCTCACGCTCGCTTTTTCGCTCAGCCACTGCTGCTGGGGAAAAACGGCGTTGAAGAGCGCAAACCGATAGGGGCTTTAAGTCCTTTTGAAGAGCAGGCTCTGCAGAACATGCTGGAGACGCTGAAAAAAGATATTGCTCAGGGCGAAGAGTTTGTGAAGTAATCTATTCAGGGCCAGCTTGCGCTGGCCCTTGCTGTTTAATTGCCTGGATATTCCAGCACGGTAATTTGCAGCGTCATCTTGCGATCGTTACGCAAAATATCCACGTCAATCGCTGTCCCCGGTCGGATTTCGGCCACCTGATCCATGGTTTCCAGTGCCGAAACGGCTGGCTTATGGTTCACGCTGACGATCACGTCATTAACCTGTAAGCCCGCTTTCGCCGCCGGCCCACCCTGCGACACGTTGGTCACGACGATACCCTGAACGTGGTCGACGCTGCCATTTTGTCCGTGCATTTGTGGGATTTCACGCCCGCTGATGCCGATAAAGCCACGAATAACACGGCCATCACGGATAAGCTTGTCCATAATCTTCGTGGCCAGCGCGCCAGGAATGGCAAAGCCAATGCCTTCCGGTGTCTCGCCATCGTTACTTTTATCAAACGACAGCGTATTGATGCCCATCAGTTCGCCCAGTGAGTTAATCAACGCGCCGCCGGAGTTCCCTTTGTTGATAGAGGCATCAGTCTGCAGGAAATTCTGATAGCGGGAAGGGCTAAGGCCAACACGTCCCGTGGCGCTGATAATGCCTTGCGTTACCGTCTGACCGATGTTGTAAGGATTACCGATGGCCATGACCAGATCGCCAATATGCGCCACACGCTTGGGATTGACAGGAATCACAGGCAGGCCGGAAGCCGTGATTTTTAATACAGCCAAATCAGTCAGGCTATCCGATCCTACCAGCATCGCTTCAAAAATTCGGCCATCCTGAAGCGCTACGATAATCTGATCGGCATCATTGATGACGTGTTTATTGGTCAGAATATAGCCACGGGCATCCATAATCACGCCTGAACCCAGCGTACGGATTTCCAGATTATGGGCCGACGCGTTGGCGCTGCGATTATAGACGTTTACTACCGCAGGTGCAGCGCGGCGTACAGCCGCGTTATAGCTCACGGGCGCCTGGTCAGCGCTGTCATCTTTTAACGTAAAAAAATTATTGCCGATGCGCAGCGCGGGCAGCGCGACCAGCAGCAGGCCTGCTATCACCAGGCCAAAAAGCACTGAACGCATAAGTTTAGGAAACATGGCTTTAACTGATGAATGAATAGACGACGGGCAGGATACCATGAGTCGGGCGGACGCGCAGGTGTCCGCCCGAAGTTTTAACGTAAAAGCAGGTAGAGGCTCTCACCGTTGCGGATCACGTTCAGGGCCAGCAGCGAAGGTTTTGCCGCCAGCTGCTTACGCAGATCGGCCAGGCTTTCAACGCGTGTGCGGTTAAGCCCGATAATAATATCGTCTTTTTGCAGGCCAAACTGGGCGGCTGGCGTGCCTTTCTCGACGTTATCCACGCTGACGCCTTTCGTGCCGTCTTTCGCCGCACCATCGCTTAACGTGGCGCCCTGGAGGGCAGGGCTTAACAGGACGGCGCTGGCGGTCTGCGTGCTGTTGTCAAGCTTCACGGTCAGCGTCTGCGGTTTACCGTCGCGCAACAGGCCGACCTTGACCTCTTTGCCCGGCGCGGTCGTGCCAATTTTTACCCGCAGCGCGGCGAAGCTTTCTACCTGCTTGTCGTCCAGCGAGGTAATGATATCGCCCGCTTTAATACCGGCTTTAGCCGCCGCCGAACCCGGGATCACTTCATTAACAAAAGCACCGCGTTGGGCGTCAACGTTGAAGGCTTTCGCCATTTCCGCCGTCATTTCTGTCCCCTTGATGCCCA
>NZ_DALZCD010000224.1:4074-7271 GCF_031978025.1 Erwinia sp. | reverse complement strand
CTTCCGTATCGCCCGCAAAAACCGGCACTTTGGCCTGCAGGATCACCGGGCCGCCGTCCAGCTCTTCGGTAACAAAATGCACCGAGGTACCGTGCTCCTCATCGCCGTTTTCAAGAGCCTGACGATGCGTATGCAGACCGGGGTATTTCGGCAGCAGGGAAGGGTGGATGTTAAGCATTTTTCCCGCGTAACGCGCCACGAAATCCGCACTCAGAATGCGCATGTAGCCTGCCAGGATCACTAAATCAGGCGCGTAAGCATCAATCTCCAGCATCAGCTGGCGATCGAAAGCAGCGCGATCGGCAAACTGTTCGGCTGCCAACGCATGAGCGGGGACGCCCGCTTCACGGGCACGCGTCAGGCCGTAGGCCTCGGCTTTGTTGCTGAACACGGCAGCAACGCTGCCGTGGATCCGTTCCTGCTGGCAGGCGTCCAGGATGGCCTGAAGATTGCTCCCCTGACCGGATACCAGCACGACGAGCCGCTTCATGCGGTAATCACCACGCGCTCATCGGCATCGGAAGCCTTGATCACGCCAATTTTCCAGGCTTTTTCGCCCGCGGCACTCATCAGCTCCACCGCTTTATCCGCTTCGCTGGCATCCAGCGCAATGACCATGCCGACGCCGCAGTTAAAGGTACGGTACATTTCAAAGCGGCTGACGTTACCCGCTTCCTGCATCCAGCCGAACACGGCAGGCCACTGCCAGCTTGACTCAGACAGCACCGCCTGCGTATTGTCCGGCAGCACGCGCGGAATATTTTCCCAGAAGCCGCCGCCGGTCAGGTGGGCAATAGCGTGCACGTCAACCTGCTCAATCAGGCTGAGGATATTTTTAACGTAAATGCGGGTAGGTTCCAGCAGGTGGTCCGCCAGCGGCCTGCCTTCGAGCAGGGTGGTCTCTGGATCGGTATTGCTGAACGCCAGAATTTTACGCACCAGCGAATAGCCATTAGAGTGTGGGCCGCTTGAACCCAGCGCAATCAGCACGTCGCCGTCTTTAACTTTGCTGCCGTCGATAATTTCCGACTTTTCCACCACGCCGACGCAGAAGCCCGCTACGTCGTAATCCTCACCGTGATACATGCCGGGCATTTCAGCGGTTTCGCCGCCGACCAGCGCGCAGCCGGACTGCAGGCAGCCTTCCGCGATACCGGTAATCACGCTGGCAGCCGTGTCCACTTCCAGCTTGCCGGTGGCGTAGTAATCGAGGAAGAACAGCGGCTCGGCGCCCTGGACGACCAGATCGTTAACGCACATCGCGACCAAATCGATACCGATAGCATCGTGGCGCTTGAGGTCCATTGCCAGACGCAGCTTGGTGCCGACGCCGTCAGTGCCGGAAACCAGAACCGGTTCACGGTATTTTTGCGGCAGCGCACAAAGCGCACCGAAACCGCCCAGTCCGCCCATGACTTCCGGGCGACGAGTCTTTTTCACTACGCCTTTAATACGGTCGACTAAAGCATTGCCAGCATCAATATCTACACCGGCGTCTTTATAGCTGAGAGAGGTTTTGTCGGTCACTGCGAAATCCCCACGCGGTTTGCGGTTGGTGGTTGGTATAAAGCGCGGCAATTCTAACAGCGCAGGCAAACGTTTGCGAGTGCCATCTTCGGCCCGCGTTGCGCCGTATTCAATTTTAGCTAATCCTTAACAGGATGGGAGGGATCCGGCACAAGTCGGATTAAGTGATAGGTACTGGCCGCTAAATGGCGCTATAATCTCGCGATTTTTTTTGCAGCCATACACTCCGGGAGTAAAATAATGAAGATCGTGGAAGTCAAACACCCGCTGGTCAAACATAAACTGGGCCTGATGCGTGAACAGGACGTCAGCACCAAACGCTTTCGTGAACTCGCCTCGGAAGTGGGGAGTCTGCTGACTTATGAAGCCACATCGGATTTAGAAACCGAGAAGGTCACCATTGAAGGCTGGAACGGCCCGGTGGAAATCGACCAGATCAAAGGCAAAAAAATTACCGTTGTGCCTATCCTGCGTGCCGGTCTGGGGATGATGGAAGGCGTGCTGGAGCACGTGCCAAGCGCGCGCATTAGCGTGGTGGGCGTCTATCGTGACGAAGAGACGCTGGAGCCGGTGCCTTATTTCCAGAAGCTGGTTTCCAATATCGAAGAGCGCATGGCGCTGGTGGTTGACCCTATGCTGGCAACCGGCGGCTCAATGATCGCCACCATCGATCTGCTGAAGAAAGCGGGCTGCAGCAGCATTAAAGTCCTGGTGCTGGTTGCCGCACCGGAAGGGATTGCGGCGCTGGAGAAAGCACATCCGGACGTGGAGCTGTACACCGCTTCTGTCGATCAGGGACTGAATGAGAAAGGGTATATCATTCCAGGCCTCGGCGACGCCGGCGACAAAATCTTCGGTACCAAATGATAAAGCCGCAGGCCGTTTCCTGCGCCCGTTTGCGGCGGAATATCGCCGCACGTTGCCCAATGGCCCTGCCGGGAACCGGCCTGCATCAGGCGTTTTATCATTGTTCGCGATCAAGCCGACCAGAGAGTCGGTTTTTTATTGTGTAAAATAAGGGGTAACTCACCATGACGCGTCGCGCTATCGGCGTAAGCGAGCGGCCACCGCTGCTGCAAACCATTCCACTTAGCTTTCAGCATCTGTTCGCCATGTTTGGCGCGACGGTACTGGTTCCCATTCTGTTTCATATCAATCCCGCCACCGTGCTGCTGTTTAACGGCATCGGCACGCTGCTGTATCTGTTTATCTGTAAGGGGAAAATTCCGGCCTATCTGGGGTCCAGCTTTGCCTTTATTTCCCCGGTGCTGCTGCTGTTGCCGCTGGGTTACGAGGTGGCGCTGGGCGGCTTTATCCTGTGTGGCGTGCTGTTCTGTCTGGTCGCGCTGATTGTGAAAAAAGCGGGAACGGGCTGGCTGGACGTGATGTTTCCCCCGGCGGCGATGGGGGCCATCGTAGCGGTAATCGGTCTGGAACTGGCTGGCGTGGCGGCAAATATGGCCGGGCTGTTGCCCGCTAACGGCGCGGCAGCCGACGGTAAAGCCATTTTAATCTCCATGATCACGCTGGCGGTGACCGTTTTCGGGTCGGTGCTGTTTCGCGGCTTTCTGGCGATTATCCCTATCCTGATCGGCGTGCTGGTCGGCTATACGCTTTCCTGGTTTATGGGCATCGTAAACTGGTCGACGGTAGAGGCCGCGCCGTGGTTG
>NZ_DALZCD010000224.1:0-4064 GCF_031978025.1 Erwinia sp. | reverse complement strand
GCCGACCTTCTATACGCCACGTTTTGAATGGGCGGCGATGCTGACCATTCTGCCTGCGGCGCTGGTGGTGATCGCCGAGCACGTCGGGCATTTGGTCGTGACGGCGAACATCGTTAAAAAAGACCTGCTGAAAGATCCGGGCCTGCATCGTTCAATGTTCGCCAACGGCGTCTCAACGATTTTTTCCGGCCTGTTCGGCTCGACGCCTAACACGACCTACGGTGAAAATATTGGCGTTATGGCGATCACGCGCGTGTACAGCACCTGGGTGATTGGCGGCGCGGCTATTCTTGCTATTCTGCTTTCCTGTGTTGGCAAGCTGGCCGCCGCTATTCAGGCGGTGCCGGTGCCGGTGATGGGCGGCGTTTCGCTGCTGCTTTACGGCGTAATTGGCGCTTCCGGTATTCGCGTGCTGATCGAATCCAAAGTGGATTACAACAAGGCGCAGAATCTGATCCTGACCTCGGTGATCCTGATTATTGGCGTCAGCGGCGCCACGGTGCATATTGGTGCGGCAGAGCTGAAAGGCATGGCGCTGGCGACCCTCGTGGGAATCGGGTTGAGCCTGATCTTCAGGCTGATTACGTTGATTCGGCCTGAAGAGATCATTTTGGATCCACAGGATCGCGAGTAAAGATCTGACGGGTAGCGGTGCTGCCCGTTTCATAATCCGCAAAGATCTGTGATAAACTTCCGCCGGATTTTGACCCATTACTGAGGTGCTTCTGAACACTCCGGCACAGCTCTCACTGCCGCTCTATTTGCCCGATGATGAAACCTTCGCCAGCTTCTGGCCGGGGGACAACCCGTCGCTGATCGCCGCGCTGCAAAGTGCGCTGCAGCAGGAGCACGGCAGCTATCTCTACTTCTGGTCGCGTGAAGGCGGCGGGCGCAGCCATCTGCTCCACGCGGCCTGTGCGGAACTTTCCGCGCATGGCGAAGCCGTAGGTTATGTTCCGCTCGACAAGCGTACCTGGTTTGTGCCCGAAGTACTGGACGGAATGGAACAGCTGGCGCTGATCTGCATCGATAATATTGAGTGCATCGCCGGTGACGAACCCTGGGAAATGGCCATTTTCGATCTTTATAACCGTATTCTGGAAACCGGTCGTACCCGGCTGCTGATTACCGGCGATCGTCCACCACGGCAGCTGAACCTCAAGCTGCCGGATCTGGCTTCTCGTCTGGATTGGGGGCAGATTTACCGTCTGCAACCGCTGTCGGATGAGGACAAGCTCCAGGCGCTACAGCTGCGAGCGCGACTGCGCGGCTTTGAGCTGCCTGAAGACGTCGGCCGCTTTCTGCTAAAAAGGCTGGATCGGGAAATGCGCACGCTGTTTATGACGCTCGACAAGCTGGATCGCGCTTCCATCAGCGCCCAGCGCAAACTGACCATTCCCTTTGTGAAAGAAGCGCTGGAGCTTTAAAAAAGCGTCAGCACCTGTTCCGGCGGTCTGCCCAGCCGGGCCTTGCCGTTAGCCACCACGATCGGCCGTTCAATCAGTTCCGGATTAGCGGCCATTGCTGCCAGCAGATCCGCTTCACTAAGCGACACATCATCCAGGCTCAGCGCCCGATAACGCGCCTCTTTAGTGCGCATCAGCTGGCGCGCAGAGGTGAAACCCGCCTGCTGGAGCAGCTTTTCCAGCTGTGCGGCATCCGGTGGATTTTGCAGATAGAGCACCACCTCTGGTTCAATCCCTTTGCTTTGCAGCAGGGCCAGCGTCTCGCGGCTTTTAGAGCAGCGTGGGTTATGGTAAATCTCAACGGTGGACATAAAACACCTATCTTTTCTGATACTGACGGAAACGCTGCTGTAAATCACGCAGCTGATCGATACGGGCATCATAGCGAGCCTGCTTAAGACTGCCCAGCGGCACGGCAGCGCTGGCGCTGCTTAAGCTGCGGATGGCCTGATCCAGTTGGCCGTTTAGCGCCAGGCTTTCTGCGCGCGCGGCTTCTTCTTCGTCCGTCTGTCCCTGCGCGGACGCCGCCTGTGCCAGCAGATCCCAGCCGTTGGGATCGTCTTTGTAGGTCCAGGTGTAGTGATAAAGGATTTTGATGGCGCTGGCTGGCTGCTTTGCCTCGACGTAAGCATTGGCCAGGTTGAGCTGCACCACCGGGCTGGTTGTTTTGACTTTTTCCAGCAGGGCGACAGCGCGCTGCGGCTGCTTCAGGCCGATATCAATATCGGTCATCAGATCCAGATACCAGACGTTGTTCGACTGTGCGGCCAGCAGCGGCGCGATAATACGTCGGGCATTGTCATAACTTTTAGCCTGCAGGAACTGGACGGCCTTGCCATACTGCGCGGCGGTCTGCTCACGCGTGTTGCCTTTACTCAGGGTTTGCAGCAGGTCGTCATCAAGCTGATTTTTCCCGGTAGCGTACATACCCAGCACGCGCACTTTCGCCATATAAAAATCTTGTGAAGATTGCACCACGACCGGCTTCATCTGGTTGGCGCGGTTGCGCGCATCCGCCAGACGACTATCGGGCAGGGGGTGGGTTAGCAGCATTTCCGGCGGCTTAGAGGCAAAGCGGGACTGATCGGACAGCTTTTGCAGAAAGTTGGGCATGGCCTGGGGATCAAATCCGGCACGCTGCAACACCTGAATGCCGATGCGGTCAGCTTCCTGCTCGTTCTGTTGGGTAAAACTGATCACGCCCTGCTGCGCGCCCGCCAGCGTACCGCTTAACGCCGCCATACCGACCTGCGGGCTTGCCATCGCCAGCAGAATGGATCCGAGCGCACCGACCCAGGTCAGCGGCGCGTTACGCTGCTGTTCTTCCATCGCGCGCGCCAGGTGACGTTGCGTAACGTGGGAAATTTCGTGCGCCAGCACTGAAGCCAGCTGGCTTTCGTTTTCGGTATAGCGGAACAGGGCAGAATGCAGCACCACGTTGCCGCCGAAAAAGGCAAAAGCATTCAGCTCGTCATTGCTGACCAGAAAAAAGTGGAACGGCGTTTTGACAGACCAGGCGTGCGCCACCAGCCGCTGTCCCAGCTGATTAATATAGTCGTTGAGCAAGGGATCGTTGATCAGTGGCGCGCTGGCCCGCAGCTGGCGGACATAAAAATCCCCCATCGCCAGTTCCTGATTAACGGAAAGCGTATTGCCAGCCGTCGTGCCGATATCCGGCAAATTATCGCTGATGTCCGCTCGGGCAAGCTGCGTGGCTACCGTTGGCAGCAGGATCAACGAGGCCAGCACACACCTTTTCAGTCGGTTAGTCATGCAAAATCCTATTCTGATAACGTCCTCGTTTGCCCGGCAGGAAAATTGACGCGGTTCTGCAGGACGGCGATCTTAAGTTGCGATCTTAAGTTGCTATCTTAACCAGAGGCGATAAGGAAGGAAACGCTGAAGGGCAGGAATTATGCGGCCCTACACGGGCCGCCAGGAAAGTTAACGAAAAAAATTGAACGTGGAATACGCCAGTCTGTACGGGCGAAAAGCCGTACTTAAGAGTAAAATAAGGTAAATTTATTCAATGAAATTGATTGTGGCACGAAATTTGATTAGGTTTACTCTTAAAAATGGCTTTGTGCAGCCTATCTGGACGGCCGATTACACAAGCCTCAAGAAGCCTTTCAAACTTATTATCAAATTATTCTCGATCCGGGGTTTACCAGAGCTTTGAACCCCGCAAAAAAATCATCATTGATGATGCCTCAATAATACGGAGCGCTTCCGGGAAAATAATTTTATACGCTGGCCCTTTTTTTTGTATGGGAAAAACAGGCCGTCGATAAAAACAGCCGCTCAGGCAAAGGTGGCGAGGGGCGCTACGACTCTAAATACAGATGAGCGCTTATTTACAGAAGAAAATAATTTACTCACTCTGTATGTCGGTTGTGCAAAGAAAATGTCCATCCTTATTCTGTTTCCATTTCGTTACGCTTGCTGGAGAGCATTCTATGCGTCCTGTCGTGTCTTACGTTTTAATTGCTGTTGTCGCCGGTTTTATTGGCGCCAGCTTCTCCTCCGCACCGGCTATTGCCGATAAAATCAGCCAGCATTTTGCCAGTCAGGACAACGATCCTGAAGGCTTCTGGAGCA
>NZ_DALZCD010000223.1:0-7347 GCF_031978025.1 Erwinia sp. | reverse complement strand
GCTTTAACGACCGAACATTTACTTAACCCCAATGGGTCAATCCAATTGAGTGGGTTCGGAGCATAAGCATATTGATTCAGTCCGCCCGCCAGCCCTATCGGATCAAATCGCGCAATCTAATCGAAGTCCGGATCGTACTGTCAGTTTCGTATATAAATCACTAAAACCATCACGTCATAGTTCATACGCTACCGCCACACCCTGATAGAGATAAGCTATCTGCACGAAGTTTATTTTACTATCTAATCAGCTGGTTAAATACAAAAATATTATTGCCAAAACACAGCGCAATTGTACCGTGGGTTATCTGCCCAACCGCAGCGACACGCCGGTGATCAAAATCAGCGCCAAATGGCTGAGAGAAGCGGGGTTTGAGATCGGCACGGGCGTTACTGTGAAGATCCAGGAAGGCTGCCTGATCCTGCTTGCCGATAACAACGAAGTACAGGAACTGCGCAGGGAACTTTATCGGGTTAAACAGGCGGTTAATGGAATGCGCGACAGGATGTTTAGTGTGCTGAACGAGAATTAAATAATAAAAATCCGGGAAGGGTTAATTTCTTATCCAGCTTTTTATTATTCAAGAACAATACAAATGAATTTGTTCCTCATCTATATAAATAACATATTTTGATTCATTAGGAAAGACAGGTGATATCAAAAAACACCTTA
Organism: Erwinia sp.; assembly: GCF_031978025.1. Taxonomy (NCBI): domain Bacteria; kingdom Pseudomonadati; phylum Pseudomonadota; class Gammaproteobacteria; order Enterobacterales; family Erwiniaceae; genus Erwinia; species Erwinia sp. The sequence continues at coordinate 6,675 of NZ_DALZCD010000223.1, read as the reverse complement.
CATCATTTATGGTGAAGGATCCGTTTAAAAAATAAATTAAATCGTTCTTTTTTGAAATAAACACACGCCCTTTAAATATCTTACGTTTCCCTTTACTGGCGATGAGGTTATGTGCAATATAATAATCATCAAAAGAAAGCTCACTAGATAATTCATTCAGACTGTCAAATTAATGTTTAATTGTTCCTTTCTCAAGGGTATTTAACATTTTCCAAAAAATAACCTCTTCTTCCTCATTTGACGGAAGCTTTTTTTTTGTAAGCAAATCGAACGAATATTTATTTTTCATGATTAATTAGAGATGTCATAGAATATATGACCATCCATCCCATTATTGTACCATTTAATATGAGGTGAATCGCCAAAACCACCTTCCGTCCCCATATGTTGCTCATATCCTTTAGAATATTTTGGAACGCCATCAGGACGGACACTTTGCGTATGTGCTTTATAACCATTCATATTACCCTGTGCTTCTTGTAAGAAAGCTTTTGCATCAGTGCTAGATTGGACTTTTACCTGGAATTTCTCGCCCCTGGATAAAGCAGCTTGCATATCCTTAATAGCTTTATTCCACGCTTTAGAACCACGGACTAGTGGAGTCATTTCTGACACTTTACCGGAAAGTTTGCCACTATAAGATGATTCACAGGACAGACCTAATGGATCGATCCACCTTAACGGATTCGGCGCATAACCATACAGGTTTAAGCCGCCTCTTAGCCCTATCGGATCCTGACTGATAAAGCGCCCGATATCCGGATCATAGTATCGGAACAGGTTGTAATGCAAACCCGTTTCCCTGTCCAGGTACTGCTCCTGAAAAAAACAGCCTGGTTTTAAAATCGGTTATGTTCGTGTTTCCGCACCAATCGTAAAACCAAACACCCAAAAGAATATACATGTAGTCCTGGCTTACACCTCAAAGACCACCAGCTGAATAAGGTGGACTTCGAGGCCAAGTGCAGCGTGACGGTAAATATTTCAGAAAGTTGCACTGTGAGGATGAGGTAATATAATGAAGGGAAGGTGCTGTGCGAGCAGTTTTATCAGACCAAACGGATAATTAAGGGAAAGCGCATGCTTATTTAACGTTCTTAAAGATGATTAAATAATAAAAACGGGAAGTTTAAACTACCTCCCTAAATTAAAATTTTTATCTTATTTCCAGCGCTGATCTAAATATGGCTCAATTGAATCAATGACAATTAACTCGGCGAAACACGATAAATTAAAGCCATCCCCATTACTAATGGAAATTCTAACTTCATTATTTATCATTTCAATTATTGGCGAGCATATAAACCCCACCCGATTACCTTGTAAATCTAATCTATTTACTCCAACAAGTATTAATGTTATAGATAACCCATTAAACTCTTTCTTTTTCCATTTGTCAGGTATTTTTTTAGGTATATGTTTCGTATTAAAACATATTCTGATTTTTGAAAGATCATAAAACAGAAAGTTTTCAAATTCAGAGTCATCAAGAGATAACTCATCGTTAAACATAAATTTAACTTTCTCTTTCCCATGAATAAAATCAAGCCACATAATTATAATCCTTCCGGAAATTCATAATGATCATATGAACCACTAACAGAACCATTTCTCGAACCGTTTCCGGTTTTAGGATCAAATGGTCTTGGGTTAAAATGCGGCCCCTGATTCCCCGGAGTACCTGGAGGACCGTACGTATGCCCGGCTGAATGTTCCTGGATAACAACTCTGGAACCATCTGGCCGTGTATAATGATATTCTCTGGATTCTAGTATATTGAAATCACTATCTTTTATTGCATGTCCGTCTCTATCAGTTAGCTGAACTTTTTTAACTGTGGTCGGATGCTGATTCATAGGTATCCCCGCATCTCTTTTGGCTGCCCTGAATGCACTTTTTCTCGATTGAAAATGAGCATTACATCCAGCTAACCCAAGTGGGTCGATCCAAGTTAGCGGATTAGAAACATATGAGTATGAATTTAATCCACCTCTTAACCCTATCGGATCCTGACTGATAAAGCGCCCGATATCCGGATCATAGTATCGGAAACGGTTATAGTGCAACCCCGTTTCAGCATCCTGATACTGCCCCTGGAAACGCAACGGTTGATGAACAGCCTCGTTGTCTCCCTCTAATGCAGGACTGTAAACCTTCAGTGTATTACCCCAGGCCCTGTAATCCGCCTGCCAGCAAATCTCTCCGCGCGCGTCGCTCAGCTCTCGTGGCATACCTGCCTGGTCATTGTGGTACCAGTAGATATCCGCCTGCTTTGGAGTTTCGCCCTCCGTTGCACTTATTTGTGCCAGCGGTACAAATCCGTCATCTTCATAAACCCATGTCAGGGTGCGTGCTCCCCTCCATTCGCTCAGCAGGCGGTTGCCGTCCCAGACAAAATGTGTGATGCCAAAGCTGTCACGCTTCCAGCTGCGGCGACCAAAGGCATCGTAGCCGTAGCTGGCCGACTGCTTCACGCCGGCCCGCTCGCTGTAAGATTCCGTCAGCTGATGCTCACCGTTCCAGATGAAGCGTTGGACTGTATGCCGCCCGGTCAGCTTCTCCGTGACGTTGCCGTGCGCATCGTAGTGCCAGCGTTTATCTTCATACACCCGAATACGGTTATCCTGAACGGGTGCCTCTTCGCTGCTGGGAAGCAGGTTATGGGCTGGATCGAAAGCAAAACGCTCCGCGCCTGCCTGTGTCAGTCTTCCCATAGCATCATACTCATAACGGTGCTCTCCGCTACGCAGATCGACCATCTGCTGTAGCTCGCCGTTACGCCGCCATCCGTATTCCCTTGCCACCTGTAGCTTGCCGCTCCGTGCGGCACGTTGTGTTACCAGCCTTCCCAGCTCGTCCCGAACATACTCCGTGTTCAGTGCGCCCTGACTACGACGGATTTCCTGATGCAGGGCATCTCGGGTAATTTCGCTGATAACCCGGTTGCCAAGGTTAATTTGCATCCGGTGACCGCTGCCGTAATACAGACTTTTCAGCTCCCGGCCATCCGGCAGCTGCGTAATGGTACGATTACCCAGCTCGTCATACTGATGACGCAGTATTTGCACGCGCCCACGCGTCAGGCTTTTTTCTGCCAGCAGCTGTCCTGCTGCATCATACTCCAGCTCCACCCGTCCGCCGTGATTGATGCCGGCGGTCAGACGACCAAGCGCATCATAGCGATAGCGTGTACGCTGCCAGCGCCGCGCTCCGGCCTTCATCACCAGCTTTTCCAGCAGCCTGCCGGCATCGTCCCGCTGATAGCGTGTCTGGATAACGGCAGCACCCGCGCTGCCGTCGCCATACTCCCGCCGCGAGACCAGCCTGTCTCCCGCTTCATAATCGTAGCGGGTAAGGCGACCATCAAAGCCGCGTTCGGCGGTCAGGTTGTCCCGCTCGTCATACTCCATCTGGTAGCACGCACCGTTCTCATTGGTCAGCACTGACAGACGGCGTGCACCATCGTATTCGTAGCGAACGCAATGCCCGAGTGCATCTATCCTTGCTACCGGCAGACCATCTGCCGCCAGCTCCCAGCGCGTGGTCTGTCCTTCCGCATTTTTAAAACAAATCAGGCGCTGCCAGCGATCGTATTCGTAAGATTCCCTGGAGCCGTCAGGACGGGTTATAAATGTCGGTAAACCATTACGATTATGCTCAATAACAGAAACATTACCTGCCGCATCGGTAATCTCTTTCAGCCAGCCATATTTATCGTAAGTGTAGCGAGTGGTACGGGCCGAGCAGTCCGTATGAGCAATCAGAAAACCAGCGCTGTTCCACTGTAGTGTCTGTATACCCGACATTGCGTCGCGGATACGCACCAGATTCCCGGCGTCATCGTGGTTGTACTCGGTGATGCGTCCAATCTCATCCATTTCACGGATCAGATTACCTGCCACGTCATAAGTGTACTCACGCAGGCCACCCAGCATATCCGTTATGCGCACGGGGAGATTCCAGACCTCATGATAATCTATACGCGTAATCTGACCGTCAGGCGCAATAACCGCAGTGGTGTTACCGCGTTCATCGTAACGGTACCGTGTGCGGCGACCAGCGGGATCGATAACCGCAACAGGTTGTCCGCGCCCATTCAGTTTCAGCTGTGTGTAACCGCCTGAAGCATCCCGATAGCCTGTCAGATCCTGATTGTCATCGAACTCATAATAGGTTTGGCGTTTCAGTGCGTCCGTTACCCGGGTAAAACCCTGACCGTATTCAAAACGCCACTCTTCGCCCAGACTGTTACGATGGGCAATCACTTTGCCACCAGGATGAAGGCGATCGTACTGATAAAAACAAGCCATTTCGCCAGCAAGGCGATGAGCCACCATCATATGATTCTGGTAACGAAAATCGCGTATAATTTCATCATCGCCGTTACGCACGGCTATCAGATCGCCTTCTTCTGAATAGTCGTAACGGCAAAGCTGCTCTACGCGGTCAGGCTCTGACGGATGAGCGCAGGCGACGCTGCGTAGGCGGCTGACCTTTTCACCAGAACTTAGCGTTATTTCATTAAAGGTGATAATAAAACGTCGCCCGGCGCTGTCTGTTATTTCAACGGGTTGGTGATCGGCGTTATAAGACAGCGTCAGGCGGTTGCCATGACGATCTTCAATGGCGCTGACTAACCAGTGGCGATTGCTGGCCTGCCGGGCAAAGATCCAGTGGCGGCTGCCGTCGGCATCGGAAAGGCGGTATTCGCCAGCCGCCGGCTGAGAAAGAGACAGCTGCTCATAACGATGAAACCGGGCGGGATAGCCAGGCTGTACGTCAGGAAAATTGATTTCGCGTCCCTGTTCGTCAGTAAAAAGAACGTCGCGCTCCCGCTTCTCTATGCTCAGCGAGAACGGCAGGGACCAGCCCTGCCCCAGCCAGCCGTTGCCTGTAACATCGGAGTAATAGCTGCGCTGCCAGCTCAGCGGTACGGCAGCAGGAAAATCAAAATCTTTATCTTCCTGACCAAAAAGTACCTTGATGCCGAGCAGAGGATTAACCGGGCTACCGACGGTAACCTTGTCTTTACAGGTACTGGTTTTTTGTTTGCCGCCTTTGCCGCTGTCGCTTCCGCCTTTTTCGCTGCCTGCTTTTTTGGCATCCTGCTTTGCCGCCACAGCTTCAGTTTTAGCCGCTTTAGCTTCAGATTTCATGACGGCTTTTTCGGCAATTTCCGCGCTCTCTTTGGCTACTTTCTTACCTGCTTTCGCCGCCTCCAAAGCTTTGCCCGCTTTAGCCGCCAGCTTGCCTGCTTTAAACGCTGCGCCACCGCCGGGTACAAAGTTAGCTGCGGCAGAAGCAGCAGAAAGCGCGGCACTACCGTAATCGCCTTCTGCAGTGTAGATTGCTGCATTGGCACCATCGGCTACTACGCCGACAATAGGCACCGCACCTAAAGCATCCAGCCCGGTATGCACCCAGTCGCCGTAGCTGCTCCACCAGCTTTTTTTCTGCGGCGGATTCGCGCTTCCCGCCTTAACGCTGCCCTGGGGAGCCGGAGCATATTGTAATTTACCTATGGTATTTCCTGACGCCATACAAAATTCCTGCAAATTAAAATAATAAATCGATATTTATTCTTAATGAGGATAAATAAAATTTGAGAACAACCTGAAAAGGTAAAAACCACCCATTCAATACATAGAAAAAGAATAGACCTGGCTGTTCCAAAACTAACTAATTTACCCGCCAATTTTAAAAAAGCAGATACAGATGAAGGGAAACATAAATTAATAAAAAGTATTTCAATATAAATAGAATAATCTAAAAAAAGAAAGCAAAGCAACCCATAAAAAACCAGCATCAGATGACAAAAAACTCTTGCTCCCAGTTGCACCTGGAAAACAAAGACTAGTTTTTGTAAAAAATTTTTAGATTATGACTTAACGTGCTACCGGTGGCCATTTCATACCATCTTTAATGGCAAGCGCTTTAATCTCGCTCAACTTATCTTTTGTTCTGGCATTACTTCCAGATTCTCGTTTTATGACATCGTCTGGCACATGGGGAAATTGCCAGCCCGGAAAGGTTATTAATGTTGGATCGGCACCTTTTCCAGCAGGTAAACGACCTGTTCCAGTTCCATGCCTGCTAATGCTCCAATAATTGGGGTGCCGCCTGCCGTGTCTCTGGCGTTAATATCCGCACCTGAATCAACTAGCAGTTTTAGCACCTCAAAATAATGTTCCGATAACGCATTGAAAATAATTGGTTGATAATTACTTTACGCATTCGGACTCATTCCTCCTACCAACAAGGATCCCATAAATGCAGGATTATTAGATCTCGCCATTATACCTGCGGCGCTACCAAAGTCAGGCATCCGTTGTACCGGATCTACCCCTCCTTCACCAGCAGCGGAACGATATCCAGGATCTCTTTTTTATTGTTCGCCGCTACCTGTAACGCATAAAAAATCAGCATCATGTCCTTCACGCCGGGTTTATTGAGATCAGTCTTTTTTACCAGACGTTCAACATCATTTACGCTGATATCGCTGATGGCCTGCTCAAGCTCAAGCTGTGTGCCACTAAAATAATATTTTGTCGGCTCTTTCATATTTTTACATTCCGAGGTAAAACCAGTCAGCAATGCGACAGCTAAAAGAACGGCACATTTTATCACTCTTTAACCTGATTTAACGAGCATCCCTCTTTACTCCAGGCTAAGACA